>PMBY01000170.1:32745-34264 GCA_003153875.1 Myxococcales bacterium
CGCCTCCTGCATGACCTGGGAGAAGAACGTTTCGCCCGCAAGATCGCACGTGCGGTAGCGCGCGCACGCGAAAGTGGAGAGCTCGACACCACCTTGGCCCTTTCCGGCTTGGTGGCCCGCTCGGTTCCCCGTCGGGAGGCAAACAAAGATCCCGCAACCCGCGTCTTTCAGGCCCTGCGAATCGCCGTCAACGATGAGCTGGGCGAGTTGGATCGCTTCCTGCGAGCCGCGCCTGGCTGTTTGCGCCCGGGCGGCCGCTTGGTGGTGATCGCCTTCCACTCGCTGGAAGACCGCATGGTCAAACGCAAATTCAGGGCGCTGGCGTCAGGGGACGCAGACGCGCCCGACGCTCCNNGCGCGCAACCCGCGCGCCCGTTCCGCGAAACTGCGTGCCGCCGAAAGGCTGCCTCCATGATATCGCAAACGTCTCCTAGCGCCCTAAGGCAGACAGCACCCGCCCTACTGGATCCCAGTCGGCGCAGACAGCGCGCGAGCCTTGCAGTGATCGCTTTCGTCGTTCTGGGTCTGACTCTTGGTGCCCTCGGCCATGTGGCCGTGCACGCCAAACGTCTGGAAGTAGCACTGGCTCTGGGCGAGGCAGAACGCGTTCACCGCGAGCTGGCTGAGCAGCGGCGTCACTTGGAAATCGAGATCGGGATGTTGAAGGATCCGAGCCGCGTGATCGCCATCGCGCGCGACCAGTTGTTCATGCAGCCAGCTGCTCCCGAGAACATCCGGCGGATCGGGACGGCGCCTGTGGCGCTTGGGAAAGGAACGCGCTAGTGCCGACGCGTTGGACACGCGTGCGGATTGTCCTATGCGGCCTGGTGCTGCTCGGGCTCGCGTCGTCGGTGGGCCGGCGCGCCTTCCGGCTCCAGATTCGCGAAGCCGGGCAGCTTCGGGAATGGGCCGAGAGCAACTACCTACGTGAGGTCGAGATCGCACCCCGGCGAGGCCGCATCCTGGACCGACGCGGGGCCGAGCTGGCTTCCACGACTGATCTGGATTCCGTGTTCTGCAACCCGCGCCAGCTCGCCTTCGTGTCCGACGCAGTTCCCCGCCTGGCTAAGGCGCTGCACCTCGACCCGCGTGAGCTCGACAAGGCACTCGCGGCCAAGAAAACCCAATACTTCGCCTGGGTGAAACGGCGGGTGTCGTCTCAAGAGAGCGCAGCGGCGCTGGGCCTGGGCCTGCCAGGGGTCAGCGTGCGCAAGGAGCCCCGGCGCGTGTATCCCAACGGCGAACTGGCTTCGACCGTGATCGGCCATGCGGGCCTGGAAGGCCACGGCCTGGACGGGGTGGAGTTGGCATACGACGAGGCTCTGCACGGCAGCGGGATGGAAGTCACCGGCATCCATGACCGACTCGGCCGGGATCTGCTGATGGAGGGCACGGTCGATGCGTCGGCCAGCGCGGGCAAGGATCTGGTGCTGACCCTGGACAAGTACCTGACCTACCTGACCGAGCGGGCTCTGGAAGAAGCGGTCAGCAAGCATGGCGCCAAGGCGGCCACATCGGT
>PMBY01000499.1 GCA_003153875.1 Myxococcales bacterium
CCGAGGAAGAGCTGCTGAAGAAGTTCCACGCCGAGCGACGTCACTGGCTGGCTGGCTACATGTTCAGCCGGACCTGCGATTCCGAATGCCTGGCCAAGCTGATGCAAGCCATGCTGAGTTCCTATGGCGAGGCCCAGGGTGACTACAACGACGTCTTCAAGCGCCTGCTGACGGCGTCGCGAGGCGAAGCGGGCGTCGCACTGGCCCAGTTGCATGCGCGTCTGCTGTGGTGCCAGGTCGACGCTGACGATCTGGCGGAGTTCCGTGACAGCGTGTTGGTACCGACGGTGATTGCCGCCTGTTCTGATCCCAAGTTCGACGCAGGTCTGCTGGAGGATCTTGCGGCGATGGCCGCGCTGGTTCCTGAGCCGACCAAGTCCTCGACCGAGGATGCGACGGCTAACAGTGACGCCGCCGCATGGAAACAGATGGCGGCGGTGCTGGAGAAACGCGGTGAGCGCTTCCAGAAGGCGTTCGCCAATCGGCTGGTCCGTGCCCGCCGCGAGCGCGCTAATCCGCCGCCCATGATCAAGAAGCAGAATTTCTGTAACGCCGAGAACGTCGACAGCTCCGCTAGCAGCAAACTCGACGAGTAGCACCCGCAAAGTCGCGTCATGGCGCAGCGCGGACCAATGATGGACCCGCCGTAGGTGAACAACGTGTGAACTGCGAAGCCGATCCGGGACACCTGGCACGCCGCTGGCATGAGCGGAGGGGCGAGCTGACCAGAACCCAGTTTGGGGGATGGCGCCCAGGAACGCGGAGGAAGCCCAATGGCCACGAACGCCCACAGCACCCAAGCCGAGAATCCAGTGTCTGCCGAGCTTGCCAGTTCGCTGGTCCGTGAGCGTCTGGTCCATGTGGCCCTCTCCGTGTTGCGCGATGGGACCGAAGCCGAGGACGCCGCCCACGATGCGGTCGAGCAGGCGCTGCGTGGCTCAGGATCGTTTCGCGCAAAATCTCTGGTGAGCACATGGCTGCACCGTGTGGTGGTGAACGCGGCGCTCATGCGGGCCCGCCGGCGGCGGCGCGCCGCTGAGCGCGTGGCGGCCAACGACCAGTCGGGACAGGGTGATTTGGTCGCGATGTTGTCGGATTCGAGGCCCGCGCCTGCGGCGCTATTGGAAGACAGGGAAGACCGCTTTCGCTTGCAAGCGGCCGTCGCTCAGTTGCCCCCTCCCTATCGAGACGTGGTTCAGCTTTGCGTATTCGAGGAACTGCCTCTCCCCGACGCGGCTCGCTCGCTGGGAATCACCAGCCAGGCCGCTCGAACCCGCATGTGCCGCGCGCGGGCTCAGCTACGCGAGCGCCTCGCCGCATAGGCTTGGTATTGGGAGGCAGCGTGGTTCAGCAGGACAGCCGCGTCCTGCTGAGAACGCGGAGGAGAGAGGCGAGCACGCAGAGTGCAAGACCGTTGCGACCAGAGGATCGTGAGCCTCTGCTCTGCGGAAACCACATCGTGAATTCCGAATGTGCCCGGCGAGACTGTACCTCGCGCTCCGTTGTGACCCACATGGCGACGGAGTGCTGCCCGATGCCAAACGGTCCACCATGAACGTCGAAACCGGCAGCCACTCCGCCACCATGCTGAGGCTCGCGCCTCATTCCCCCTGGCGCTTCCCCGTTTACGCCACTAACGCGCCTTCCAAGCCCCCGGGCCGCCCGCCATCACACAGTCCTCCCCCGCAGGCTCCCTGCACCGAGCGCCTTCCCCTCCCCAGATAGTTGCTGCCAATACAAGCCCCGTGCCACTTGGAGCGAGCAGAACCGTGCTAGATTCGTCCCTCGGATGCAACTTGGCGTTACGGATTCGTAATCTTCCGCTGTCGCGTGACACGGGATGGGAACATCGTGACGCACTGATTGCACCCGGACACGTCATTTGCGCATCTCAAATCAGGAACCTGAAGGAATCGAATCGCCTTGCTTTGCTCCCACACAGAACTGACCATATCTTTTCGCCTGGCGAAGGCCCATGACTCGGACTTTGGAAGATGCTTGATATTCTCTTAGTGGACGACGAGGCCGACATTCGGCTGCCACTGGGCGAGGCGCTGAGAGAGCTCGGCCATCGTGTGGCGCTGGCCGCTGACGGCGACGAGGCCATGCAGTGCCTGGATCGCCAGGTTTTCAACTTGGTCCTGAGCGACATCCGCTTGCCCAAGGTGGATGGGTTCACCATCCTGCGTCGCCTGCGCGACGAGCAGCCTGATACCCACGTGGTGTTGATGACCGCCTTCGGGACGATTCAGGAGGCGGTCCTCGCCGTCAAGGAGACGGCGATCGAGTACGTCACCAAGCCGTTCGAGCTGCCCGAGGTCTTGAATATCGTTCAGCGTATCGACGAGCGCTGGAAGCTCTTGCGCGATCTTGCCGCAGCGAGGGCTGAATTGGCCACGCGCAAGGTCGGCGAAACGATTGAGGGTCGCTCGCCGGCCATCGTGCATTTGCGCGACCAGATCAACGCCATTGCTGCCAGCCCGGCGGCCGTGCTCCTGACCGGAGAAAGCGGCACCGGCAAGGAGCTGGCGGCGCGCATGATTCATGCGGTCAGCGACCGCCACGACGCGCCCTTTGTGGCGGTCAACTGCGCGGCTGTTCCCGCGGCGCTCATCGAGGCCGAATTGTTCGGGCATGAGCGGGGTGCGTTCACCGGAGCCGTTAAGCGTCGCGACGGCCGCTTCAAAGCGGCCGACGGCGGCACTCTGTTTCTGGACGAGATCGGGGAGATGCCAGCCGACGTGCAGGCCAAACTCTTGCGCGTGATCCAGGAAGGCTCGTTCGAGCCCATCGGGACCAACACCTCGGTGAAGGTCGACGTGCGTCTGGTTTCGGCCAGCAACCGCGATCTCAAGGGTAGTGCCACGGACGGTAGCTTTCGCCAGGATCTCTACTACCGGATCAAGGTGTTCGAACTGCGCTTGCCACCGCTGCGCGAACGGCTTACCGACTTGCCCATTCTGGTCGAGCAGTTCTTGCGCGAATTCGCCTCGCCAGGCAGCGCGCCACCGACCATAGCGCCGGCTGGCTGGGCTGCGCTGCAAGGCTACGGCTACCCGGGCAACGTGCGCGAGCTGAAGCATGCCATCCAGCACGCCAGCATTTTGGCGCGGGGCCAGGAGATCCAGGTCCACCATCTTCCGGCCGAATTCCACGGCAACGCGCGGCCCGTGTCGGGTGATCGTGTCGAGCCGCTCACCTTCGTCATGGCCCAGTTCGAGAAGGACTACATCGAGCGCATCCTGAAGATGGCCGATGGTGAGCGCCGCCGCGCCGCCGAGATGCTGGGGATCTCCCGCAAGAATCTGTGGGAGAAGATGGTCAAGTACGGCCTCCACTAGCGAAGGCCGGTCCGCGGATCGCGGGTCGCGAGGGCGTGAGCGAGTTCGTGTGCGGGACGCGGCAGGTGGAAAGCGGGTCGCGTGCCGCTCACGCGAGTCGCCCACGCAGGCCGCTGCACACTGGTCGCTCACGCTACCGCTCACGGGCACGCCAGCCGACCTACGCTTGCCCGGGACTACGCCACTAAGGTGGGGCGAGGGGACTCGCCTTCGGGGCCTGCGATGGGAAGCGCGAAATGAAAGGTGGCCCGGCAATCGGGTGTGCTCTCAACCCAGAGGCGGCCACCATGTCGTTCCACCAGCATGCGTGCGACGAAGAGTCCCATCCCGTAGCCATGCTCGGCCCTGAGCGGGTCGAGCTGGCTGCTGGGAGGATGGGGCGGCTCAGCGCTGGCATGGGTTCGGCCAGGAACCACGACGGCGAAGCGCACTTCGTCGTCAGCCACGGCGACTCGCAACGCAACTTCTGCGCCGTCTGCGCAGTTCTGCAGCGCGATGAGGAGCACGCTGACGAGCGCGCGTTCCAGACGAACGATGTCGGCCGTGATCAGGACCGGGCCGTCAGGAAGCGCGAGTCTGACCCGGGTGGTGTCGAGGGTGCGAGCATTGCGCGCGAGGATCTCGGGCAGCATGCGCTCGATGGCCACCCGGCGCAGTTCCAGCCTGAGCCGGCCCGAGCGAACGCGTGACGAGTCGACCAATTCTTCGATCATCGCATCCAGACGCCGCGCCGCCGCGATCACGACCGAAGCAAGGCGTTGCTCCTTTTCCAGTCCCCGCTCAGCCAGAGCTTTCTGCAGAAGTTGCGCGTTGAGGTGAACCGAGGTCAGCGGGTTGCGAATATCGTGTGACACCAAGCGGATCANNCGCCCCCGGCCAGCACGATGGGCACTGCGCTGGTCGACAGCCAGATCGTGCGGCCATCCCGATGAATGCCGACGTCCAGGTTGCGCACTGTCTCTCCGCGCAGGGCTCGAAGCCCGGGCCAAGCCTCAACCGGCAGAGGCACACCGTCGCCTCCGGCGAACAGGGTACGCGCCAGGACGTTGCGCACAGACTGCCCGACGTCCTCGTCGGCCAGGCCGAGCAATGATCGGGCCTTGTGGTTGGCGCTGGCTAGCACTCCGTCGGCAGCCAGCATGACCACGCCCTCGGAAGTGGCGGCGAGCAGGGCTTCCCGTTCGAGTTCCGCGCTCGGAGCGGGCCGCGTCTGGTCTTGCGCCTCGGGCGCTTGCTTACCCTTGGATGCGTGCAGAGCCCGAGCTGCGCGTGGAATTTGCGTCGCCCGTATTCTCCGCCGGCTGTGTCGCTCCTGCGCCATGGCCGAAATTATCCAGTGCGAAGCGAGCCCTTGCCAGCGCGATTGTCACCTTTCCGGCGATCACGCGCTCTTGCAGCGAGGAGAAGGGTTGGGGTGGGCGGCAGTCAGCGGCGCAGGCCGCGTCCACCCCTCATGCCGCCGCCGAATCCTCGGGACGCAGGCGGGCCGCCGTGCATGCCGCCCCCGTGCCCGCCGCCCCCGTGAACATATCCCCGTCCCCAGTAGGGATGGTATCCCCAGCCGGGTGCCCACAGCCAAGGATAGAACCCCACGCCCCACCACCAGGCCGGCCACATTTCGACAGCCACGCCAACAGGTCGGTAGTCGACGTATTCGGGTGACTCATTCGGCACCAGCTCAAACGGCGTGGTCCCGGTGGCGAGTTCGCTGCCGCGGCGAACTTGCCACGACAGGATGGCTTGTCCCGGACTGCCTTGGGGTGGCAGGGGGTAGAAGACATCCAGGGTGCCGTGCTGTCCCGGAGCCACTGTGACCACCGAACCGCCGGCCGAGCCCTGAGCGTAGGTGGGCCTCACGAGAACAGCCCCTAGGCTCACGACCTGATCGCGGGTGTCGATGGTCCAGGCAACGGTGTCAGTGCGGTTCTCGGCGGCGATACGCAGGTGAAGATAGAAACCCTGCGTCCCCGACGGTGTAGCTAGGGGCTCTCCGCCGAACGAGATGACGTAGGCCGTGCCCTTGGGATCGTTGGCCGGGATCGGGTAGGGCGCGGCGGGCGCTTGATAGGCGGCGGATGGCGGCTCTGACACGTTCCGGTAGACGGTCGTGTCGGTGGCGCAACCCACGGCGGCAAGCGCGATCGCGCCGATGAACACCTTCATAGTTGTTGCGTTCATTGTTTCCTCACTGAGGTTGATCGCAACCTCCACTTTACCACTTCAAAACCCATGCGGCCTTTCTCTCCCGTACGCGACACGCGAGAGGCAGATGCCTTGTGTGCGAGCTGTG
Source organism: Myxococcales bacterium (assembly GCA_003153875.1). The sequence goes on from PMBY01000499.1 coordinate 5,632, forward strand.
TTACGCTGTGGGCACCATGGCAAAATCACCCTGCCCGATTTCCAAGACGCACTTCATTGAAAAGTCCGAGCCCATCAAACTGGTCATCAACGGACAGGAACTGGTGGCCGACAAGAAAGAGTTCTCGACTGGCTCATTCGGCTGGTTCTTCAACGGCAAGATCAGCGTGGCTGTTGATGGCAAGCCGCTGAGTGTGCAGGTCGGCCTCAATTTGACCGTTGTCGGCAGCAAAGACGCCGAGCGCTAGCGCTAGTCGCGTGGGGAGCCCGCCGGCTATGCCGGCGGCGCACCATCGCGGGAGGGTTTGGGAACCCTTTGAGGGTTCCCATTTATTTCGACCGGGGCGCGGGCTCGGCAGCCGTCGCGAGGCCCATGTACTGCAACATCGCGCGCGCGGCCGTGCGTCCCGCGCCCATGGCCAGAATGACCGTAGCTCCGCCGGTCACGATGTCGCCGCCGGCGAAAACACCCGGGATGCTGGTCATCTGCGTTTCGGGGCTGACGTCGATGTAGCCGCGTTTGTTCAGCTTCAGTCCCGGCGTGGTCTGCGCGACGATGGGATTGGCCGAGGTCCCGATGGCGTACACGATGGTGTCCACCTCGAAGAGAAATTCCGAGCCCTTCACCGGCACCGGGCGCGCGCGGCCCGATGCATCCGGCTCGCCCAGTTCCATGCGAATGCATTCCATGGCCCGGACCCAGCCATGATCGTCGCCCAGGATGCGCACCGGAGCGGTCAGCCAGTTGAACTTCACGCCCTCTTCTTCTGCGTGGTGGACTTCCTCGGCGCGCGCCGGGCTCTCCTTTTTGGTGCGACGGTACACGCAGTAGACTTCTTCGGCGCCCATTCGAATGGAGACACGGCAGGCATCCATGGCCGTGTTGCCTGCGCCAATCACCGCCACTTTCTTGCCCATGCCCGTCGGCGTGTCGGTTTGCGGGTGTTGGTAGGCGCGCATCAGGTTCACTCGGGTCAGGTATTCGTTGGCCGAGAAGATGCCGTTGAGCCCTTCGCCCGGGATGCCCATGAGGTTGGGGTAGCCGGCCCCGACGCCAATGAACACTGCTTCGTACCCCATTTCCTGCATGAGCTGCGGAATGGTGAAGAGACGCCCAATGATGGCGTTGGTCACCACCTTGACGCCCAGGCCCTTCAAGGCCTCCAGCTCGCGGTCGATCAGCTTCTTGGGCAGCCGGAATTCAGGGATACCGTACTTGAGCACGCCGCCGGCCGTGTGCAGCGCCTCGTAGATGGTCACCTCCACGCCGGCGCGCGCCAGGTCGACGGCACAGGTGATGGACGCGGGACCGCTGCCGATCATCGCTGCTTTGTGGCCATTGTGGTTGGCTGGGGCGGCCAGCGACCATCCGTTCTTGAGCGCCATGTCTCCCACGAAGCGCTCGAGCCGGCCGATGCCCACCGGCTCCAGCTTGTTGCCCACGATACACACGGCTTCACATTGCGTTTCCTGCGGGCAGACGCGGCCGCAAATGGCGGGCAGGACGTTGTCGGCCGCCAGGACGTCGTAGGCTTTGCGGAAGTCGCGGTTTTCGATGGCTTGGATGAAACCCGGAATGTTGATGGCCACCGGGCAGCCCGCGATGCAACCCGGCTTCTTGCACTGGATACATCGGGCTGCTTCAGCCAGCGCCTGGTCCTCGGTGTAGCCCAGAGTCACCTCGTTCCAGTTGCGCGCGCGGACCGCCGGATCCTGTTCCGGCATGGCGGTCTTGCTCTTGGCGATGGTCTTGATGGTCTTCTTGGGTTTGGGTGCTGCTTCCATTGCGGGCTCTGACTTATTCCTAGGGGAAATGGGTTACCTGGGTAGGTGGCAATCGTGTTGCTCGCGGAAACGCCGCATGGATTCGCGTTCGAACGGGTCAAAGCGCTTGGCCCGGGCCAGAAGTTCGTCGAAATCGACCTGCAGGCCGTCGAACTCAGGGCCGTCCACGCAGGCAAAGGCCATCTTGCCACCCACGGTCACCCGGCACCCGCCGCACATGCCTGTACCGTCCACCATGACGGGGTTCAGGCTGACGATGGTCTTGACGTTGCGTGGTTTGGTCACTGCCACGCAGGCTTTCATCATGATGGCGGGCCCGATGGCCAGCACCTCGTCGACGTCGGGATTCTTGTCCAGCACTTCTTGCAGCGGCCCGGTGACCAGGCCCTTCACGCCGAAAGATCCGTCGTCGGTGGCGATGATCAACTCGTCGCTTTCGGCTTTGAAGCGGTCGATCCAGAACATGAGATCCTTGGACCGGAAGCCAACGATGGAGATGGTGTGGGCGCCGTTCTGCTTGTACTGGCGCAACTGGGGATAGGTGGGCGCCACGCCGAGGCCACCACCTACACACACGACCTTCTTCACCTTGTCGAAGTGACGCGCGTGACCCAGCGGGCCGGCGAGGTCGTCGAGGTATTCGCCCTCTTTCAGACCCATGAGCGCAGTGGTCGTCTTGCCCACGGCCTGGATGACCAGGGTAATGGTGCCGGCCTGGCGATCGAAATCGGCGATGGTCAAAGGAACGCGTTCGCCGCCGTCTCCGTGGCGGACGATCACGAAGTGGCCAGGCTGTGCCGCCTTGGCGATGTCGGGTGCCTCCAGTTTCCAGAGGTAGGTGACAGGGGAAAACTGCTCTCGTTTGACGATCTTGAACATCTGCGTCTCGTCGGGGATGCTTTACCGAATACCTACGGTACGCACAGCACACAGTCAACGTGTCTCGTCGAGAGAATGGGCGTCTGCTGGCGTCTGACCCATCCCTGACTCCGTCCTGGCCCGGGCCACCAAAGGCCCGGGCCCACCGCCACCGCCTCCGTCACTGTCCCTGTCACTGCCACAGCCTCTGCCACTGCCCCCGGCACCGACACCGCACCCCGCTCCAGCTCAGGCTTTGTTCGCGATGTTTTCCAGATACCAGGCGTAGGTCTTTCGGATGCCCGCCTCCAGCGTGTGTTGCGCCTTCCAGCCCAGGGCGTGAAGCCGGCCCACGTCGAGGAGCTTGCGGGGCGTTCCGTCAGGCATGGCCGTGTTCCAGGTGACGCCGCCCGAATAGCCCACGATGCCGCGCACCAGCTCGGCCAGATCGCGCAGCACGATGTCTTCGCCCAGCCCCACGTTGACGAACATCTTCTCGTCCTCGCGTTCGCGTCCGGCATCGAAGTGGTTCATCAAGAACGCGAGCGCGTCCGCCAGATCCTCCACGTAGAGCAACTCGCGCCGCACCTTGCCGGTGCCCCATAGCTCCACGCTAGCCTGGCCCACCACCTTGGCCTCGTGGAACTTGCGAATCCAGGCGGGCAGCACGTGGCTGGTTTGCAGGTCGAAGTTGTCGCCCGGGCCGTAGAGGTTGGTGGGCATGGCGGCAATGAAGTTGGTGCCGTGCTGGCGGTTGTAGCTCTTGCACATCAGGATGCCGGCGATCTTGGCGATGGCGTAGGCATCGTTGGTGGATTCCAGCTTGCCCGTGAGCAGGTACTCTTCCTTCAGGGGCTGGGGTGCCAACTTGGGGTAGATGCAGGAGCTGCCCAGGAACAGCAACTTGCGCACCTTGTGGCGAAAGGCGGCGTGGATCAGGTTGGTCTGAATCAGCAGATTGATGCGGATGAAATCGGCTGGGTAGGTGTCGTTGGCCTTGATCCCGCCGACCTTGGCCGCCGCGACGAGCACATACTCGGGCTGCGTGCGGGCGAAGAAGTCATCCGTGGCGCGGGCATCGGTGAGGTCGAAATCCGCGATATCGCTGGTGATGACGGCGTCGTGTTCACGGCGCAGGCGGCGCTCGATGGCCGAGCCGACCAGGCCGCGGTTGCCGGCGATGTAGATGCGCGAATTTCTTTCCATGCGGTTTGCAGTCTACCCGATCCGGAAGCGAGCTGGTTCTCACAGAGATGGAATGAGAAGGCCGCACGGGCAGGCCGGGTCGCGGCTAGCGGGTCGCGTGAGCGTGGGCGTGAGCGAGTTCGTGGGCGTCTTGCGGGAAGACGGCTGGCGGGTCGCGTGCCGCTTACGCTCACGCTCACGCGACCCGCTCACGCCAGCCGCCCACGCTAGCCGCTTTCCGCTGGTCGCTCACGCTACCGGTACCGCCCTGGCTGGCCGATCTGCGCGGGCCGCGAATCTTCCGACAAGCCGTGGCTAGCTCTTCAGCGCAGGCTGGACTACCGCCAGGACGCTGTCCTTGACCGCCTGGTCGGTGAACACCGGCAGGTTGCCCGGGACTGACACAGTTGGGATCCCGGCCGCTGACAGGCGCTGAATTGCGGGCAAGGCCTTGCTCTGGAATTCCGCCAGGCGNNGCCGTGCCGCAGGCGGTGCACTTTCCTTCGGGCGTGGGCGGCTTGAACTCGAGGTGAAAGACCTTGGCGCAGGACTTGTTGGGGCACACGCGCCGGCCGATGGTGCGCGCCACGATGGCGTCGTCGTCGTTGTCCACGATGAGCACCAGATCGATGCGCGTGCCGCAATCCTTGGCCAGAGCGAGCAAGAAGTCCGACTGATCAGGCGTTCGCGGATATCCGTCCAGCACGAAGCCCTTGCCGCTGCCAGCGCGGAAGGCCGCAGCCAAGAGCGCGTTGGTGATCTCGTCAGGCACGAAGCGGCCGCGATCTACATACTGGGCCGCCTTGAATCCTAGAATCGCGGCATCGACGTCCACCCCTGCCTTGGCGCAAGCAGGAGCCAAGGCCTGGCGAATCGCCGCGTCGGCCGCGAACTTGCCGTCGCTCCACAACCCATCGGTCTTTGCATCGCCGCGCACCTTGTTGAAGGTGCCCAGGTACTCGCGAAAAATGTTTCCCGTGGCCAGCTGCCGCAGCCCATAGGTCTGCACCAGCACGTCCACGCGCGGCTGCTTGCCTGCGCCGCTCTTGCCTGCCACGACGATATTCTGCACGTTCATGTTGCGTCCTCGTTCAAAGTTGCGGCGCACACTAGCGGATCGCGCGGCGGATGAACAGACGTAGGCGCTTGAGCCTAATCCCGCGAGACGTGGCCGTGGCCGTGGTTCCGAATTGCGATATCCCGCGACGCAGGTTCCGATCGTTAGCGCCACAGCAGGCTGCTACAGTCACCTCATGGCGCAGTTGCCGACAGTAGCGCAGGTTCAGGCGCGTTTGCGGGACAGCTTCGCCCTCGACGAACAATGGGGGCTCACCATGGGTTTGCCCGACGGAGATACAAAGGAAGCAGCTCTGCGCCAACTCGCCGACATGTTCGAAAAGGAACGCGTGCGCTACGCGGTGATCGGTGGCATCGCGGTGCAGCTCTATACCGAGGAGCCTCGCACAACCCGAGACATCAACGTCGCGCTCGCCAGCTACGAGGATCTCCCCAGGACTGCACTTGAACTGGCCGGCTTCGAGCACGAGGGCCGGTCTGATCACTCCGACAACTGGCGGGCGCCTGGGGCGGCGCCGCGCAAGCAGCGCACCGCAATCCAGTTCATGGCCGACCAGCTCACGCCCGGTTCGGTCGAGCGCGCCCAGACATTCGACTTGCTCGGCATGCGGCTTCGGGTGGCGAATCTACCCGACCTGATTTTGCTCAAGCTAGAAGCCGCCGAGGAGCCGCGCCGTCGCCCGAGCAAGCGCCGCTCGGATGCAGCCGACGTTTCTCGCCTGCTGGAGGAGCACCCCGAGCTCGAGCAGGAGCTGCCCGGTGTGCGAGAACGCCTGGCCCATGTCGACAACATGATCCGGGGCAAGTAGCGCTACTGCATCGGTTCTCCAACTAGGCCGCCACGGTCGTCACGGCAACGAACCGGTGGCCGACGTTGTCGACCATCACGCCGAAGCCTTCGAGCGTGCGCACGCCAAGCAGACAGAGATCGCTCTTCTCGGCGAGAACGACCTCATCAACGGTTCCGTAACCCTCGGCAGCATCGCCTGCTGGGGCTGGAACAAGTACGGCCAAGCCTCGCCGCCCGCGCCGTGAAGACCGCACGGCACAGGTACCTGCCGCTACCCATTTTCGCACCCTTCCGGACCCACGCGCGAGCCCGAAGATCGCAAGCTTTCGGCTACCCCTGGCTGAGCTCCGCGGCAGCCAGACGTCCGAATTCTCTCAGTGTCGCCTTGTTCTCGGTCATGGCGGCAAAGACCTGGTCCAGGTCGACGGTGGTGTACATGTGAGCGAGAACATTGCGAAGGCCCATCCACCCTTGTAGGGACAGTGATTGAGACGGAGTGATGAGCCCGGCCTGAGCGAGACGAACAAAGGCGTCGCGGTAGGTCTCCGGCACACCGAGGCTCCGCTTGGCCACGATCTCCATCGCGAGATCGAGGCAACACTGGGCAGCCAGCTCGAGAGCGCGGCTCACCTTGAGCCATGTGTCGAGGTCGGCCTCAAGTTGCGCGCGCGTGACTTCCTGCCCGTACTGGTCGAGCCGGGTGAGGAGGCGTTCGAGCAGCTCTAGCTGGGACTCACCCATGGATCCACCGTTGCAGCATCTGCGCTCTCATCTGCTGCCAAATCGGCTTGAAATCGAGCCACTCGATCATCGATTCGGCCTCGAAGACGATCCTCGTGGCACGGCTCCGTTCGAAGATGAGTTTCCCTTCCCGCACGACGTTCGCGCGAAAACGCGGGCTGGTGCCGCGCAGGGCGCGCAGATCGATGTCCGGCCCGTGCGGAGCACCATCCGCCTGCAATGCCGCAGCCAACAGCTCGAGTCCGGCGGCGTCGGCCCCACGCTCGGTGAGAACAGCGATGTCCAGGTCAGCCAAGGGTTCTCCGCGGCCGCCCGATCCGTAGAGGTAGGCGGCCACGATGGCAGGATGGGGNNGTCGTGGGCGGAGGAAAGCCGTCGGGCTGTGCATGGAGCCAGCCTAGGCTAGCACGCGCGCGCCAGCCGCGGTACGCGCAGAGCCTTTGCCCCCCCAGGCAGGCGCGGCTGGACAGGGGCAGGGGATTGGGCGAGCATCAGGACCGAGTTTCATGGACCTGACAATGAAGCTACGGCGGAGCCACGCCGCCCGCGCCGTGACGACGGGACAACGTCGTCGTCAGTCGCCACCGATGTCCGTCCGTTGGGGCGACCTGCGGTCGCCCACTCCGTCACAAGTACTGGCGCAAAATCCGTCGGCTGGGCGCGTCCAACTGGGCCAGCGAGGTGATGCGGTAGCGGATGCCGTGGCTGTCGATCAGCAAGGCGCCGTCGTTGCCCATGCGCCGGATGTTGTCTTCGCTTGGCAGCGTGAAGCTGGTTTCGCCGCGGTCGCTCTGCACGAACCACTGGCTGGCCACGCCGCCCTTGACCACGCGTAGGATACGCAGGATGCGCGGGACAAATTCGCGCCGGGCCAGCTCAGCCGCGAGTTGGTCGCGCGTTTCACGGTCGAGTTCGGCCACGTCGTTCAGGCAGAAAACCTCATGGCCGCTTTCGTCGCACAGGGAAATCCACTGGTCTGCCGCTGAGAACGGGAAGGCGCGCACGGGCACGACACCGCTGTGGACCTCTCCGTTGGCTAGGGTCACGACCAGTCGGCCGAAGGCGTCGTGGTGCAGGCGAATGGCGACGGTTGCTGCGCCGTGGTCGTTCACGCGTCACCTCCCTCGCGCTCGGGCAGGGCTGGTGGCAACTCGCGCGGCGGTTCGGGACTACCCAACTCCTGCCCCCGCTGCATCTGCGCCTGGTACAGCTGCGCGTAGCGGCCGCCCGCGGCGAGTAGATCGGGGTGCTGTCCCATCTCGACGACACGGCCGTGCTCCAGCACCACCAGCCGGTCTGCCTTGTGCAGGGTGCTTAGCCGGTGGGCAATCGCGATGGTGGTGCGGCCGCGCACCAGGTTGTCGAGCGCCTCCTGGATCTCGCGTTCCGTCTGCGTGTCCACCGACGAGGTCGCTTCGTCGAGGATGAGGATGCTAGGGTCGATGAGCAGGGCGCGCGCGATGGAGATGCGCTGGCGCTCCCCGCCCGAGAGGGTGTGGCCGCGTTCGCCCACCATGGAATCGTAGCCGTCGGAGAGCTGCAGGATGAATTCGTGCGCCCGCGCGGCTCGCGTTGCGGCCACGATCTCGGAGCGGGTGGCGTTGGGTTTGCCGTACGCGATGTTCTCCGCGATGCTGCCCCAGAAAAGGAAAGGGTCCTGCAGCACGATGCCGATGTGACGGCGGTACTCGGCGATGGGGAAAGAACGGATGTCGGTTCCGTCCACCAGCACCGCGCCCTCGCTCACGTCGTAGAAGCGGCACACCAGATTGACCAGCGTGCTCTTGCCCGCGCCGGTGGTGCCCACCAGACCGATCATCTCGCCAGGCTTCACGTCCAGGTTCACGCCGTCGATAACTTGCCGGCTGCCGAAACGGAAACTGGCGTTGCGTATCTCGATGGCGCCACGGATTTTTTCAGGATGCACGGGATGGGCTGGCTCGGGCACGCCGGGCGGACGATCCAGGATTTCAAACAGGCGCTGGCTGCTGGCTGCGGCTTTTTGCGTGCTGGTGACCATGCGGCTCATGGACTCGAGCCGCGAATAGAAACGACCAATGTAGGCCAGAAAAGCCACCAACACGCCGACGGTGACCCGGCCGCTGAAGACCTCCCAGGCGCCCACCATCCAGACGACCAGCAGGCCGATCTGGGTGAGCAGAGCCACCGCGGGCCAGAAGAAGGTCCACACGCGGTTGACCCGGTCGTTGGCCGCGATGATGCGCAGGTTGGCGGCACGGAAACGCTCGATTTCGCGCGTTTCCTGCGCAAACGCCTTCACCACGCGGATGCCAGGAATCGTGTCGGCCAGCAGGCTGGTCATCCCGTCCCAGGCGCGGCCGCCGTTCAGAAAGCCGTGGGTCATGCGGTCGCGCAAATGGACGGTCAACCACGCGATGATCGGGAAGGTGCACAGCGTGGCGGCAGCCAGGATGGGGTCGATGCTGATGAGCACCACCGCCGTGCCCACGATCATGAGCACGTCGGCGATGAAGTCGACCAAGGTATCCGAGAGGAAGCTGCAGATGCGATCGGTGTCGTTGCTGATACGGGCCACCAGATCGCCGGTGCGCTTGGTGCCGAAGTAGTCCAACGACAGCTCCTGCAAGTGGGCATAGGTGGTGTTGCGCAGGTCCGCACTGATGCGCTCGCTGATCCAGGCCAGCACCCAGCCTTGGGCCCAGCCCAGCGCCCAGGCCAGCAGCGCCGCGGCGGCAAAGGCGGCGAGATAGAAACCGACGCGGCGGAATCCGGTGACACGCTCCCGATCGATGCCACGCACGCGCGCCTCGCGGTCGACCCTCGCAGAGGTGGAGCGCAGTTCCTTAACGTGGTCCTGGTACGGCTCCAGTACCTTGTCGACCAGCGGCCAGGTCAGATAGGGCGGGACCAAACCGGCGGCGGTTCCTCCCAGGGTGAGCAGAAGTCCCAGGGTCAGGGCGACGGTGTGCGCGCGGGCAAAGCGAAACAGACGGAGGAGGGAACGCACGTTGACCGGCGCGGTGGGTTTCTCACCCTCGGGCACGGCCAGGTCGTCGTCGCGGTCCGGGCCGTCGGGTGCGTGGCCCGCGGCCAGGCGATCGAAGGCATCCACCAGATCGCGGGCAGCAGCAGCCCGGCCCACGGTGTGGTACCAGCATGCCAGACGCGCGCTGGGGCCGAGCGCTTCCAGCGTGGCCAGNNGTCGGGCTGGAAGACGGCGCGCAAGGATTCGCCTGGCGCAAGCATAGCCTGCACCATGCCGCGCAAGGGCTCGGGGAGCTGGTTGCAGGTTGTGTCTAATTCGGTCAAGGTGCGCTGCTCATACCTCGGCAGGGCCGGTTCTTCGCCGCCAAAATACACCACGACCCTTCTTGTGCCACAGTTGCATTAATCTCTTGGACGTCAACTCACCTCGGCCATTCAAGGAATCACCCATGGAGATCAGAAAGATCTTCGCCCTACGCGGACCCAACATCTGGTCGCGGCACACGGTGTTGGAGGTGTGGGTTGACCTCAAGGACCTCAAGGACAGTCCGTCTGATTCCATACCCGGTCTCAATGATCGGCTGATGGCGTGGTTGCCGACCATGATCGAGCACCGCTGCAGCGTGGGTGAGCGCGGCGGCTTCTTTCAACGTCTGCGCGACGGAACCTACCCGGCGCATATTCTGGAACACGTCACCATCGAACTGCAGAACCTGGCCGGTACGCCAGTGGGGTACGGCCGCGCCCGTGAGACGGTGGAAGAGGGTGTGTATCGGGTCGTGGTGCGCTACCGCGACGAGAGGCTGGCGCGCGCTTGCCTGCTCGCCGCGCGCGAGCTGGTGCTGGCCGCCATCTACGACAAGCCCTACGACGTCGCGCAAGAAGTGCGCAAGTTGCGCGAGCTGGCCGACCGCGTGTGCCTGGGCCCCAGCACGGCCGCCATCACCGCTGCGGCGGACGCCCGTGGCATTCCCGTGCGCCGACTCAACGAGGGCAGCCTGGTGCAGCTGGGCCAGGGGGCCAAGCAGCGCCGTATCTGGACGGCGGAGACCGACCGCACCAGCGCGGTGGCTGAATCGATCGCGCAGGACAAGGAGCTGACCAAGAACCTGCTGCGCGCGGGTGGCATTCCGGTTCCCGAGGGACGCCTGGTCACCGACGCGGACGATGCCTGGCAAGCGGCCGAAGAGATCGGCCCGCCCGTAGTGGTCAAACCGCGCGATGGCAACCACGCCCGCGGCGTGTTCACCAGTTTGACCCGCGAGGCTCAGGTGCGGGCAGCATTCGAGGCGGCGAGCCGCGAAGGCAGCAGCGTGATTGTCGAGAAGTTCGCTGAGGGCGCCGAACACCGCCTGCTGGTGGTGGGGGGCAAGCTGGTGGCCGCTGCCCGTGGAGAAGCCGCCTCCATCGTCGGTGACGGCCAGCACACCGTGGCCCAGCTCATTGATGAGCAGCTCAACTCCGACCCCAGGCGCGGCAGCTATGAATCCTGTCCGCTGTGCCAGATTTGGGTGGACGACAAGTCCACGCTCATGCAGCTCGAACGTCAAGGCTACCGTCCCGAGAGCGTACCGGCGGCCGGCGTATCGGTCGTGGTTCAGCACAGCGACAACTTGGCCATCGACGTGACCGACCAGGTTCATCCCAGCATCGCGGCCCATGCGGCCCTGGCAACTCAGATTGTCGGTCTGGACGTGGCCGGGCTCGACATCGTGGCCAGCGACATCTCGCAGCGGTTGGAGGACCAGGGCGGAGTCGTGGTCGAGGTCAACGCCGGGCCTGGACTGGCCATGCACCTGGCACCCTCGGTGGGCGCGTCCCGGCCCGTGGGTGAGGCCATCGTGGACACGCTCTTTCCGCCGGGCGAGAACGGCCGCATTCCCATCGTGTGTGTGACTGGCACCAACGGCAAGACCACGGTGACTCGCCTGGTGGCGCACATATTGCGTTCGGCGGGGCGTGTGGTGGGCATGACCTCCAGCGACGGCATCGACGTGTCGGGCCGCATGATCGAGGGCGGAGATTGCGCCGGCCCGCGCAGCGCGCGCAAGATCCTGCTCAACCCGCAGGTCGAAGCCGCGGTATTTGAAGCGGCCCGCGGCGGGATCCTGCGCGAGGGTCTCGGCTTCGATCGTTGCGATGTGGCGGTGGTCACCAACATCGGCCAAGCGGACCACCTGGGTCTGCACAACGTGGACACCGTCGACGACATGTTTTCGGTCAAGCGCTCGCCGGTGGACGTGGTCTTGCCCACCGGCTGCGCCGTGCTCAATGCCGGCGATCCGCTGGTGGCGAAGATGGCGCCGCTGTGCGCGGGCTCGGTGATTTTCTTTGCCCTCGACGGCATGAATCCCACGCTGCAGCAGCATCGCAACCAGGGAAAGCGCGCCGCCTTCGTGCGCGACGGTCAGTTGATACTGTGCGAGGGACCGTCGGAAATCGACCTCATATCGATCAATGAGATCCCCATCACCTGCTCGGGGCGTGCGCCCTTCCAAGTGGAGAATGCCTTGGCGGCCGCTTCGGCGGCGTGGGCGCTGGGTCTATCCAAAGAGGCCATTCGCACCAGCCTGGAAACCTTTCGTGCCGATCGGCAGGACGATCCTTGCCGATTCAACGTCGTTTCCCATGGCGAAGCCACCCTGGTGCTCGACGACTGCCACAACATCTCTGCGCTGGCCGCGGTCGTGTCTGCTCTGGACCGGTTTCCCCAGCGGAAGCGCTCTGCCGTCTATTCAGCGGGGGACGCGAGACGCGACGATGACATCGTCCGGCAAGGCGAGATCCTGGCCGCCGCCTTTGACCGCGTCATCCTATACGACGACCCATCGGCCGCGGATCGCGCGCCGGGTGATGTCCCTGTCCTGCTGCGCAGGGGACTGGCGCTTGGACCAAGGGTTGCTGAAATCATCTATGTTTCTGACTATCGCGAGGCGGTCGGCAAGGCCTTGTCCTTGCTTGCACCGGGCGAGCTCGCGTTGCTTCAGACCCTCGACGACAACATCGAATCGAGTCTCGCTGTGTTATCGGTCCTCGGCGTGGTTAGCGATGAGAAAAAGGCACGTGGTGGTGTCGGAACCGCGAATAAACCCCATCCGCGGTCCGTCGCACTATCAGTGACCCTCCGGTCTCCATCAAGGCCGGACTCAAAGAAAAACTAACCAAACCCGAGACGGCCATCATGGAACTCCAAAGAATTCGTGCACTCAGGGGACCCAATATCTGGAGTCGTCACACAGCGCTTGAGGTGACCGTCGACCTTGGCCCGGCCCACATGGCTGTGGCCGAGATCCCGGGATTCGAGACGCGCCTGCGCGAGCTTCTGCCCGACATGTTTTCCGGGGCTGAATGGGCTGAGGCCGATCTCAGCGGTGCGACAGCCGCGCGTGCCACCCTGGCGCATGTCTTGGAACGTGTGGCGATGGCTCTGCAGAAGGGGGCACGGGTTCCGGTTTCCTTCAGCAAGACCACTGCGACGAAAGAGGCGGGGCAATTCAAGGTCGTGGTCGAGTATCGCGAAGAAGACGTGGCACGCGCTGCGGTTGCAGCGGCTGTGCAGGTCATCGACGCTGTGCTGGCTGAGCGAACCTTTGACGTGCGCGCCACGGTCAAGCAGTTGCGTTCCCAGGATGAGGATCTGCGCCTCGGTCCCAGCACGGGTGCCATCGTGCGGGCTGCCGACGCGAGGGGAGTTCCCACGCGCCGCCTGAATTCAGGCAGTCTGGTTCAGCTTGGTTGGGGCTCGCGCCAGCGACGCATTCTGGCGGCTGAGACCGATCGCACCAGCGCCATCGGCGAGTCCATCGCGCAAGACAAGGAGCTGACCAAGCTCCTGCTCCGATCGGTCGGTGTGTCCGTGCCAGCCGGCGGCCCCGTCAAAGACGCCGAAGAGGCCTGGGAGTTGGCCCAAGAGGTCGGTCTTCCGGTGGTGGTGAAGCCCCAGCACGGGAACCAGGGCCGTGGAGTGGCCGTCAACCTGACGACGCGCGAACAGGTGCGGGCCGCGTTCCAGGCCGCCAGCGCCGAGGGATCGTCGGTGCTCGTGGAACGCTTCGCCCGTGGCGCGGACCACCGATTGCTGGTGGTGGGTGACAGGATGATTGCGGCGGCCCGCCGGGATCCGCCCCAGGTGCAGGGCGACGGCAAGTCCACCGTGGCTGAACTGGTGGCCGCCGTTAATTCGGACCCGCTTCGGGGCGAGGACCATTCCACTTCGCTGAGCAAGATGCGTCTCGATGCCATTGGGCTGGCTGTGCTGGCCGGACAGGGCTACACGCCGGATTCGATCCCGGCGGCGGGCACGCAGGTTCTTTTGCGCCAGAACGGCAATTTGAGCACGGGCGGCTCTGCCACCGACGTGACTGATCGTGTGCACCCTGAAAACGCCGCCCGCGCCGTGGACGCGGCTCGCGTGGTCGGGCTCGACGTCGCCGGCGTGGACATGATCTGCGGCGACATCAGCCGGCCCCTGGAAGAGCAAGGTGGAATTGTCGTCGAGGTCAATGCCGCGCCCGGGCTGCGCATGCACCTGGCCCCGTCGGTGGGCAAGCCGCGGCCAGTGGGCGAAGCCATCGTGTCCACNNNNTACATCGATGACCGGCGCATCGACACGGATGATTGCAGCGGGCCGCGCAGCGCTCGCGCGGTGTTGTTCAACCCACGGGTGGACGCGGCGGTGCTGGAAACCGCACGCGGGGGGATTCTGCGCGAAGGTCTCGGCTTCGACATGTGCGATGTGGCCATCGTCACCAACATCGGCGAAGGCGACCACCTGGGCATGGGCGGCATCGACACTGCCGAGCAACTGGCCGAGGTGAAGCGCACCGTGGTGGAGAACGTGGCCCCCACCGGCGCGGCCGTGCTCAACGCTGCGGATTCCATGACTGTGGCCATGGCGCCCTACTGTCCTGGCTCGGTGATCTTCTTCGCGCGCGATCCCAAGCATCCGCTCATCGTCGCTCACCGCGCACGCGGCGGACGCGCCGTGGTGGTGTGCAACGAGACGGTTGTGCTGGCCGAAGGCAGCCGCGAGCAGCGGGTGACCAGCCTGGGCGCGGTGCCGCTCACCCGCGACGGCCAGATCGGCTTCCAAGTGGACAACGTGCTGGCTGCCACAGCGGCTTGTTGGTCAGTGGGCGTTTCTTGCGAAGTGATGCGCATGGCGCTGGCCACCTTCACCAGCGACACTCGCAGCACGCCGGGGCGGTTCAACGTGCTTGAGTATGAAGAGGCCACCATCGTGGTCGACTACGGGCACAACGCCGACGCCTTGGTGGCGCTTATCGATGCCATTGGTCGCATGCCGCACGATCGGCGGCTGGTGGTGTACACCGCGGCCGGAGATCGGCGCAACGTGGACATCATTCGCCAGGCCGAGATCATCGGCAACGGCTTTGACCACGTGATCATCTACGAGGACAAGTGCACGCGCGGCCGGCCCGATGGCGAGGTGGTGTCGCTCATGCACAGGGGGCTGGCGCGCAGCACGCGGGTGGCCGAGATCATCGAAACCCGGGGCGAGTTCCACGCCATCGAGACAGGGCTGCGCATGTTGTTGCCAGGGGATTTGATCTTGGTTCAAGTCGACCAGGTGGATCCCTCGCTGGCCTTCATCGAGCAGTTTCTGGCCGCCAACCGCATGCCTGCGGCACCCGTCGCGCGCGTGCAGACAGGCACCCCCGCGGCGCAACCCGAGAAGCGCGCGTTGCCTTTGGGCCCACAAGTCGCGTGATGGCCGCAGACTAGCAGAGAGAGTCGGAAAATCGGGGCCTCCAGGCCGCAGCTAGTGGCTCGCGGTTAGCGAGGGCGTGGGCGTGAGCGAGTTCGTGTGGGGTATGCGGGAGGCGGGTGGCGTAGAGCGAGGGCGTGAGCGGTCCGGGTGCCGCGGGACGCTCACGCGAGTCGCCCACGCAGGCCGCAAGCCGCTGGTCGCTCACGCTACCGCGACCGCTCACCCTGGCCGAACTGCGCTGGCCGCGACCTTCCCGACAGGCGGTGGGTTCCGCTACTTGAAGTTGTCGCTCGCAAACCGCCAGTTGACTAGTCTCCAGAACGCCTCCACGTAGTTCGCTCGCGCGTTTCGGTAGTCGACGTAGTAGGCGTGCTCCCACACGTCGCAGGTCAGGATGGCCTTCTGGCCGTCTTTGAGCGGCGTGCCGGCATTGCTCGCCTGCTGGATGCTGAGGCTCCCGTCGGCGCCTTTGACCAGCCAGGCCCAGCCCGAACCAAACAGCGTGACCGCTGCGTTGCTGAACTTCTCTTTGAAGGAGGCAAATCCGCCGAAGCTCTTGCTGACGGCGTCGGCCAAGGGGCCGCTCGGCTCGCCGCCGCCCTGGGGCGCGAGGCAGTTCCAGTAGAAGCTGTGGTTCCAAACTTGGGCCGCGTTGTTGAAGATCCCGCCCGAGGCCTTTTTGATGATCTCCTCCAGCGCGAGGTCGGCGAATTCGGTGCCAGCAATTAGCTTGTTCAGGTTGGCCACGTAGGTCGCGTGGTGCTTGCCGTAGTGGTACTCGATGGTCTCCTTCGAGATGTGCGGGGCCAGTGCGTCCTTGGCGTAGGGAAGTTCAGGCAGCTTGTGTTCCACGGTCCTCCTCCTTGCTTGGCTAGGATGACACGAGTTGCCGCAGAGTTACGTGATCTTTTCATTAGCAGAGGGGAGCGGCCGACGGCAAGACGGGCGCGAGGGCGAGGCTAGTGCCGAAAGTTGTGTTGCTGCTCTTGCTGTTGCCGGGCCTGCATCATCGAGATGGTGGCCATTCCGGCTGGCGCTGCACCGAGGGTGGCGCTACGACTACTGGGGCCGGCCTGGCATACGCAGCCGACGTGGTTGGCCATGATCGCGACCGCGGACAGCCCCATGCCGATTTCCGCACACTGCTGGGTGCAGTCGGCTGCCGCGGTGCCGGGGACGTGGAAGCCCCCGCTGGCCCCGATGGGGGTCTCGCATCCCAGTGGACCGAACATGGACAACGACGCCAGCACAAGTACTCGCTTGCTGAACATGAACCCCTCCTTCGCCTGGTCCGGGTATTCTCGCACGGCTGCCATTGACCGCATAATTTCTGGGCGCCGGCCCTGACAAGGGCGAGCCCCAGCCCCACCTCACGCCTGGGAGCGCTTGTTGCGGTCCAGGCTGGCGTGGGGTCGCAGATCCTCGGGACGGATCTCCCACAAGGGCGGTCGCGAATAGAACAGCAGTCGACCGTCCTGGTCACGGCGGTCCAGGCAGCGGTGCGGGCAGTCGCCCCGGCAGTGATGCTCGACGAAATTCAGGGCCGCCGCAGCGGCCTCGCCCGCGGCGTCCAGACGATAGGCCGAATCCACCACGCCCTTCTCTACCAGCAGATTGCGCAGGTCGGTGACCAGGCCGACGACTTCAGCCTCGGACGGATCGGCGTTGGGCGCTCGTCCCTCCAACCAACCCAGGAAGAAACGAGCGAAAGCCAGCGCCGCATGCTCGATGGCTGCCAGCGACGAGCGGCGGGCTGAGGGCGCCGCTCGATTGGCTTCATTGACGGCCTGGTAGATTTCGCTGGCCAGGTCCAACTCGGCCACTTCGCGCAGCGTAATTCGCGTGGCCGCCTCCCCGATGCGATGCAGAAGCGAATCTCGACCCTCTTGTTCGTGCCCGCGCGTGTTTCGTGGCTCGGCCGCGGTGGCTTCGGCGGCCACGGCCAGCGAACGCATGGCCAGGTGAACGAGAAACTCGGGATCGCCGTCGTCCATGTTGGCGGCAACCTGCAGGCAGAGCTTGGCTCGCTTGTCATCGCCGGCCGCGCGCAGCACCCGGGCCTGGTGGCGCAGCATTCGTCCGAGGCGCTCGATTTCGCCGGTGGCCACCATGCGTTCGAGCAGGACTGGCATGACTTTGTCCAGGCGCCGGGTCATCTCGCTCTCCAGGCCGCGGCTGGTCTTGGCCCGGCTGGGACGGCTGATGGCCGCGAGGGCCGGACGCATGACTTCCTCTCCCGGCTCCAGGTACCAGTATTCGAAGCCGGGACTGGTCAGCAGAGCACGAAGTGCGTTCGCGTTCAGGTGTTTGCGCGCGGGCAGAGGCTCGGGGGCTGCGCGCGCACCGGACAGCATGGGCTGCATGGCGCGCAAGGCAGACTGAATGTCTGGCTCCTCATCCACGCTGGCCGGCCGTGCGCGCTCACGCGCTTCTTGCAAGATGCTGAGTCCAACCTCAAGCGGCACATGGCCCGACAGGGGCGTCATCATTTCGCGCTCGCGCGCGATGAACTCTTCTGCCTCGCGTTTGCTGGCCGGGGCGTGCACCAGGGCATCGCGCACGCCGTCCACCAGGCTGATGAGAAAGTGCACCAAGGTGAAGGCGGGCGGTCGCGGGATCACGAAGGTCAAGGCGAAGCACGAATCACCATCGGAGCCCGTGGCGAAACAGGTCGCCTCTCGCCAGACCGGCTTGACCTCGCCCGAAAAGCCCTGCGTGCGCAGCGCCTCCAGCAAGCGCGTGGTCACGGCCGCCTCGTTGGCATCCTTGGTGGTCGCGGCGAGTCCGGCCAAGAAATCCGCCGTCTCCTTGCTGGGGTTGGCGCCGAGAAGGGCAATCAGTTCCCGGCGCCGCTCGGAATCGTCTTCGACAGTCAGCAGGTGACCCAACACCACGGTCACGCGGCCGGCATCCGAGCCCGCCAGGTGGACGAGCGCTTGGGAAAAGCCACTGCGGTCCTGTGCAGGCGTGCTGCGGTAGGCGGCGCGAATGGCCTCGGCCGCAAACGAATCGTCACCAGCCTCGGTGACCATCTCGCGCACGGGAAGCTCCAGCAACACGCCCCGCTCGTCAGGGGAGAGCGTGTGTGTGGTGCCCGGGGAATACTCCTGGATGGCGGCGGCGGCGGCGGCGCGCTGATGCAGCGGCGCCCCGGGGTCGAGCATGACCGGCACCAACAGCGGCCCGCATGGGGTGCCGGCCAGCCAGCCCAGCGCCTCGGCCACCAGTCGCGCGCGCCGCCGGTCGCTCTTGCGCAGGGCCGCGGTCAGTACGAAGAGAGCGTTTTCGTCGAGGCGATCTTTCCACGGCGCCAGCGCTGCGTGGAAGTGATCTTTCTGCGGAAATGGGCCTTCCTCGTAGGCCGCAATTCGGGCCATCAGCTCGTCGGTGCGGATGGCAGACATTGCCGCCACCATAGCACCGCCCAAAGGCTGATAGGCAACACCAATTCCTCGATAGCCGCAAAAGGTCGTGGACGTGGCCGTGGTCGTAAACGTGGCCGTGGCCCTGGCCGAAGCTATCGTCCGTCAGGTGCTCTACAGCCTCGCCACCACCCCTTGCAGCAACTCGCCCATGCGCGCGGCGCCGCCGGCTGCCGCGCTGGTCACGTCTTCGTGTCGCAGCGGCGTGCTCAGGATGCCGGCTGCCGGGTTGGCCACCAGTGACAGGCCGAGAACCTTGAGGCCTGCGTGGCGCGCGGCAATGACTTCGTGGACAGTGGACATGCCCACCAAGTCCGCGCCCAGGGTACGCAGCATTCGCACCTCCGCAGGGGTCTCGTAGGAGGGGCCGCACATGCCCGCGTACACGCCTTCACGCAAGGGCTTGCCGCCGAGCGCCTGCGCCACTTGTGCTGCCAGGACGCGCAGGGCAGGCGTGTAGGTGTCGGTCATGTCCACGAAGCGAGGCCCCAAACGTTCGTCATTGGCGCCGGCCAGGGGCGATAGGCCGGTCAGATTCAGGTGGTCGCGGATGCACACGATCTCACCCACGGCTAGCCCCGGCTCGATGCCACCCGCCACGTTGGTCACCACCACAGTCCCCACACCCAGCGCTGCGGCCACTCGCACGCCGAAACCGATTTCCGCTGGCGCATATCCCTCGTACGCATGCACGCGACCACACAGCACCAGTGCGTTCTTGCTCGCCATCCTGCCAAACAGGAGTCGGCCCGGATGGCCCGCCACCGTGGTCTCAGGAAAGCACGGGAGCTGGGCGTAGTCGATGGAGCGGACGCCTGTCAAGGATGCGGAAGCCGCGGTCAGGCCCGAGCCAAGTACGATGGCCACCTGGGCCCCGGTAACGCCCAGGTGCTGACGAACCGCGTCCGCAGCCACCAACACGCGGTCACGAAGGCTGGCAGAAAGTTTCATGGTGCGGCGGAGTCTACCAGCCGTGGCGCGTGGAAGCGTCAGAGTCTCACAGCGTCGCCGGCGGACAGCCGAAGCGCGTTGCGTTATGCACAGGGAGTGGAGCCGGAGAATTACTTGAGATATGTTTTCCCATCTCAAGGGCTTCTGCTATTGAGTATGTGTAAACACCAACCGAGAGGGTGACATGAACGCAAGGAAAAATATGATCGCAAAGTCCAGTATTGCTTTGGCCTCATTCGCCCTTTGTGGCGCTTTCGTGATGTTCGGAGGCGCCTGCGGCAGCGGCGGCTCGCCGCCCCCCGCCCCAAGCGACGAAGTGACCTTCAAAGACGGCAAGGCCCAGGGACCGATGACTGGGTACGCCTACATCGCGCTCGGCCTTCAGAACAGCGAGACTTCTCCGCTGTGCGAGGAAACTCCGGACGATCCGAACGATCCGAACAATCCGTACAGCTTCCTGCGACCGATCACCGCTCCCGATCCCAACACATGCGACAAACCCCACGCCACATGTCCCACCA
Organism: Myxococcales bacterium; assembly: GCA_003153875.1. The sequence goes on from PMBY01000499.1 coordinate 25,659, forward strand.
CAGGCAGGACGATGTGGAACTCCAGTTCCGCTCTTTGCATAACGGGTTCCATCCCCAAGGTCCAGGGCGTCGACTATACATCCGACTGGGGGCTTCAGATCGCCACGAACAGCAGCTCCCCGCCGGCTGACAGCAGCGGCAACGGCAGTACCCTTGGAAAAACCTATTCTACCATCACGTACGACATCACCCCTGAGGCGGTCACACCGACCAACACCGCCATCCGGGCTGTCATTCACCTTATCAGTCAGGAATGCTTCGCTGACCCCTACTGCGCGACTATTCCGGCATCTGGCGCGGTCCTCAAACTCACCGACTTCAACACTGAGTGCTGGAATGGCACCGTTTGTGGTGCGGGTGCCGCCTGCAAACAACTCAAGCCAGAAGACGTTCCCAACATCGACAAGGTTGGCGTGCAAATCTCCTCGGATATACAAAACGCCTACGTAGTGAACAACTTCTGCCTCAACAACATCAAGTTCGGGAAGTAGCCGCAGCCTAGTTCAAACCAAACGGGGTACTTCGGTACCCCGTTTTTTTTGTGTCATTTGAGATGGGGACCCTGGGAGGGTCCCCAAACCCTTCGGCCCCCCACCCGCCACCCCACCCCACCCCGCTCGCTTCCCCCTTCGGGGACTTCGGGACCTGCACCTTCCCCACCACACCCGCTCGCTACGCTCGCGCCCTCGCGCTCGGCCTCGCGCGATGGTGCGCCGCCGGCGAGGGTG
>PMBY01000101.1 GCA_003153875.1 Myxococcales bacterium
TCCACCGAGATGCGCTGGTAGCGTGCCATCGTCGCGATTGTGCCACAATCCAGCCCGGCAAGCGGTGCGGCGTGATGGCTCCCCATACGACCGGGGGGCGTAGACGCGAGGGAGTGGCGTCGGGTCGCACCTTGGGCTACCGTAGGGACGCCATGGCTGAATCGCTTATGAATCCGCCCCTGGCCGAGGCAATCTTCGAGTTGCAGCTAAAGCCGACGGCTGGATGGGACTGGACCGTCGCCGGCCTTCTTTATGAACGCTTCAAGGATGAGTTCAGCGAACGGGGCCAGGCTGTTGCCGTCGCAATGCCCGGTCTTCCCGTGAACATCCAGCCCGTGATGGGGTTTCAGCGGGTGCAGCTGAAGCGGCCGGACGGGTCCGCGATGATTCAGATCGCGCCGAACCAGTTGGTGGTCAACCACCTTCGTCCGTATCCGGGGTGGGTGAGTTTCAAGAAGCTGGTGTTGGCCATCGTCGAGGGCTTTCTGGCTACCGGACCAAGGCTCGACCCCACTGGGATGCATCTGCGCTATGTCAATCTGGTCGGCCCACTGCCACGCCAGGGAGACCTTTCCGCCGTCCTCACCGTTCTGCCGCAGCTAAGCGGGCCCCTGATGCGCGAGTCAGCGGGTTTTTACCAGCGCCATGAACTCATCTACGACCAGCCTAAGGGAGTCTTGGTCCTTCAGGCAGGTTTGACCGTAATGGAAAAGGGTCCGCAGGTCGTGTTGGATCTCGATTTTGTGTCAGCCACAAATGGTGCTGGCGGCGTCGATACCGTGGAAGCGCTCTCCACATGGCTGGAAGAGGCCCATGAGAATGTTGGCGCAGCGTTCCGGGCGGCCTTGACGGACAGAGCGTATCATGGGTTCAAGGAGTGAACTGATGGTTCCCGAAGCCGCGACACCGACTTGCCTCGACACCGAGGTCAGCAAGCGGCTGATACCTGAGAGCTGCGCGTCCAGTACGGCAAGTACGGTCGCTCCTCTCGCGGTTTCGCTGGCCGCAACCCTGGCAGCCGTGATACCAGTGTCCGAGTCACTCATGGCTGCCCAGCACGGACTCCAGCCTCCAGCCGACTTTGCCAAAACCATGGTCGAGTGGACGCAGCTTGGCCAGACACCCGCGCGCACAGCGCTGGGGCAGCGATTGCGGCTGTTGCGGGCGCAGATTGTCCGCTCTGGGGAACGCCTGCTCTCACTCGACGACGTGAACGAGATCGTGTCGGCAGCTCGGAGGCGCACAGGGGTGTGAGCAAGAAGGTCACGTTCGTCGACACGGGCGTGTTGATCGCGGCCGCACGAGGCGACGAGGAAGCATCGGCCGCAGCGTTTGCGGTGCTCGACGATCCGGAACGTGAATTCGCTTCGAGCGACTTCGTGCGCCTCGAAACGATCGGCCCTACGGCGCGGGAAGGTTACGTTGAGCAACTTCACTGGTACCTCGAGTTCTTCAAGGAGGGCGTGTCGCGCTGGGCGACGGACCTGAAGGCAGTCGTCGACCAGGCCCTTGGTGAATGCATGTCAACGCCTATCGATCCCATGGACGCTCTCCATGTCGCGGCAGCGGTGCTGGTCGGTGCCGACGAGCTGGTCACGACCGAGAAGCCAGGGCGGGGCAGGAACATCACTAGGACTGTGAGTCTTCCTGTGGTTTCAATTCACAGCGCAGGAAGACCGAATCCAACGGCGGGAAAGCCGCCGGCTGGGTAGGCAGCGATCTACGCGTGAACCGGCTTGGCCATCGCGCCTGACCGTCGCTTTCGCACGCGCGGCCGCGGACCACCCATCGCCAGGGCCTCGTGCGCGGCTTCGATCTCGTCGTCGATGAACTCGGCGCTGACGATCGATTCCAGGATGACGGGGATGTTCTCCGGGATCAGGGAGGACATCCCCGGATTCCACGTTATGCTGCGGACAAGGCGGGCGATGGTTCGATGCTAGTTAGCTGGGACAGTAGGCGTCTGCCGCTACGACGAGATGCGGTGCTACCCACGGTACGCGAAGGCGTCTTGGGGGTAGCACGTCTTGTGAGGGTGCTGCCGGCGGTCGCCCCACGGACGCGCGCCCCGGGGAGCTTCCTACCTCTCAGGGCCACGCCTTTCAAGGTGACAACGTCGATCCGTTTGTGAAGCCGTCTCCCGTCGGGGAGAGGTACGGATTTGTCCGGTTTCACGCCATGACCTTGAAAGGGGTACCTCTCAGGGTGACAGTCTCCGCGGCGGCCCACTCCGAATTGCAGAACTGGACGGTGGTCGTTGGCTCGGGTACAGTGCTGGCGAAGATCGGGGCCGGATTCGTTCCTCGGAGATGGTTGGGTAGTGGGTCAGTTTGAGATGACGCGGATCGGACATAGAGCGGACGCAGGGGCCCTGGCTATCGACTGCGGCGCCGGCGTTGCCACAACAAGGCGATACCGAGTAGGGCGAAGGGTATGCCGGGCGTTCCTGCGGCGGTCTGGCCCAGATCGCAGCTGCAACCCTGGCGGCGCGGCTGGGTCGTGCTGGCCGCGTCGGGTGGCCGCGAAGCTCCTCTGCCATCGGGGCTGGCCGCGTCGGGTTGGATCGGCCCACCATCGGGGCTGCCCGCGTCGGGCCGGATCAGTCCGCCATCGGGGCTG
>PMBY01000138.1:0-272 GCA_003153875.1 Myxococcales bacterium
TGCCCGGAACTCGTGACCAGGGTGGACCGGACCGGCCAGCGTCTGGTCGACAAGTTCGACTTCGAACTCGACGGGCAATGTCAGGAATACAGCGAGTGCGGCAGCTTCACCGAGTTCACCAAGGCTGGCAAAGCGATCTTCGACGTCGAGTACAAGACGAGCCTCACGCTCAACTGCTCACAGTTCGGCAGCCTCTCCATCAACGCACTCAAGAAGGACCTTGACCTGGTGGGCGCGGGCGATTCCGGCTACCTGCGACAGATCTGTCCGTA
>PMBY01000138.1:292-4403 GCA_003153875.1 Myxococcales bacterium
GTCAGGACTGGGCTCGGACAACGAAGGCGCTGGATCGAGCTTCCGTCGCACCGGGCTGTAGCACCTTCCGACCGGAAGCTTACTGTACGCCGACTCCAGCGTGGAGAACGTCAGTAGCGCGTTTGAGGCCACTCAGGGCGTGTCTGGCAGCGACGAGAGCAGGTCTTGCAGCGCTTGCATTCCGAGCGGCTTGGCCAGGTGCCGCTCGAAGCCCGCCTCCGCCGCGTGCTGCAGGTCCTCGGGGAGAGCGTAGCCGCTCAGAGCCACGAGGAACGTGCGCTTGAGCGCTTCGTCAGCCCGAAAAGCGCGGGCAACGTCGTAGCCATTCATCCCCGGAAGACCGATGTCACAGAGCACGACCTCAGGATGGAAGTCACTCGCCATGGCCAGCCCGGCAGGGCCGTCGTGCGCCACCGCGACTTGGTGTGCGTCCAGCTCGAGCACCTCGCGCAGGCTGGTGGCGGCATCGACGTTATCTTCAATGATCAGCACGCGCCGGCCCCTGGCAATGCGATTGGCCGCGGCCGGCTCCCCAAGAGAGTCCTCGTTCTCGGCTTGCGGAAGGCTCACTGTGAACTCGGCTCCCCGGCCTGCGCCGTCGCTGTGAGCCCGAATCTCGCCACCATGGAGCCGGACCAGTTCCCGAGCGAGAGCGAGGCCCAGACCGAGCCCACCCTTGCTGCGATCGAGCGTCGCTTCGCCTTGCATGAATGGCTCGAACAAACGGGCGAGCGTCTCTTTGGTCATGCCTGCCCCGCTATCAGCCACGAGGATAGTGGCGCGTCTGGTTCCCGGCTCCGTGGAAACGCTGACCTGGGCAAGGCCGCCATGGCCCGCGAACTTGGCCGCGTTTCCGAGGAGGTTGCCTACCACCTGCGCAAGGCGGGTGGGATCGGCGTTTACGAACAGCGGCTCTGGGCCGAACTTGCAATCCAGACGGACTCCATTTTCCTCGAAGAGCGAGCGGTGGTCGTCGATCGTCCGTCGAACGAGATCGTTCAGCTCGACCCGCCGCCGTTCAAGTCGGATCTTCCCTCGGCTGATACGCGTGATGTCGAGCAGGTCGTCGACCAAACCGGCCAGATGCTCGACCTGGCGTTTGATCACGGCATTCGCGCGACTCGCCTGTTCACTACCTGGGGCGGCCCGTTCGAGGACGTACAAGCTGTTGCGGATGGGCGCCAGCGGGTTGCGCAGCTCGTGGGAAAGCATGGCCATGAACTCGCTCTTGCGCCGGTCCGAGTCCCTCAACTCCGTCTCGCTCTGGCGTAGCGCCTGCTCCGCCCGCTTGCGTTCGGTGATGTCGTGGAACACCTGCACGATTCCCAGCAAGGTCGCATCTTTGGCGCGAAGGGGCGTGCTGACGACGAACTCATCCCGGCCGCCATCGGGGTAGTTGCGACTCACTTCGGATTCTACTCTGTTCGCACCTTCCGCGATGCTCGTGAGCGGGCAAACCTGAGAGTCGCAGTCGCAGCAGGGAGAGACTTCACGGCAGATCTTGCCAACCAGTTCACCCGAGAGGCGTCCAATCCGGCGTGCGCGGGTCGCGTTGACTCTCAGGATCTTGCCGTCGCAGGCAAGCACCCACACGCCGTCGCCGGCAGTTTCAAAGATCTGCTCCAGCTCGGCGTGCGCCTGCTCGAGCGCTACTTCGGCTTGCCGCCTGACCCCCGATTCTTCGCGCAAGCGGCGGTTGCTGGCCGCGAGCTCGGAGGTGCGTTGGGTGACGGTTGCCTCCAGGCTCTTGCGGTGATCCCGGAGTTCCCGCTCGGTCTCCAGCCGCGAGACAACGTTTCCGAACAAGCCGCCCAATGCGAGCAAGATCTCCAATTCGTCCTTCGAGAAGGGTTCCTGGTTCACCCGCCCGACGATCGCGACGCCAGCGGTTCGGCGATCCCGAGGTAGGGGAAGCATGGCCAGAGAGCACGCCGGCAGGGCCAGGACCAGCGAGCCCAGAAATCCGGTCGCCAGCACCGATCGAATCTCGTCGCGCGCCTGGCGAAGAATGTCAGCGACAGAGATCTCCCGGGAAAGAAGGCTGCGGACAAGAACCGGCTCGCCGCCCTCATCGACTTGCACGACCAGCACGAACTCGCAGCCAAAGAAGCTGCTCAGCGCCTGTGCCAACTCCGGCCAGGCATCCTGTTCGGGAGACAAGTTGCTCAAGTACTGCGCCGCTCGCAGCACGGCCGTGAGACGCTCGGAGGCCACGCTCATGGCTCGACTCCCATGGGCACAAGGAACAAGCTCTGCACGAACAGTTCCTCGAACTCGGCGCATTGGCCAAGATTCAGAAGGCGCGTGCGCCTGCGCAGCGTCTCGATGGTGCGCGATCCGTCGGCGGAGGTAAGCACGATCTCGCAGCCGGCGAGTGCGAGGTTGTCGTAGGATTCCACTCGCTGGGGCGCAATCGCCGGAAGCAGGCCTATGGCTTGAGCGTTCGCGACGTCGAGGGACCGGCCGAATAGGCCGGTGGTGACGATGCGGCGTAGGTCCTGGCATGCAATCCCCGCACGACGCACGAGCAGCTGCACTCCTGCGCCGATGGCAGCCTTGGCTCGTTGGAAGACGTCGACGTCACGCTTGCAGAGAAGAATTTCGTTCCCTTTCCCGCCAAGCGATAGCGCGCCCTCCGCCGCCTGGTCAACCAGATTGCCTCGGCTCGACAGCGTGCCGGTCTGGCGAAGGCGTGCGACCCAGTCGACCAGTCCAGAACCGCAGACTCCTTTTGCTTCGCCGCCGCCCATCACCTCGAAGCGCAACGGCGTTTCTCCCCAGACCCGATAGATCGCACCTGCATCCGCCGGCACCGCACAGCGCATGCCACTGCCCTCGAAGGCAGGCCCACCAGCAGCGCTGGTCACCCACAAGATCTCTCCATCCCACAGTGCGATCTCGGTGTTGGTCCCGAAATCGAGCAGCAGGGCCGGGAACTCGCCCGGTAGCAAGTTCGCGGCAAGGGCAGCGGTGATAAGATCCGAGCCAACGAACCCGCCCAGCGGCTGCATCAGGTGCACCACGGCCTCACAGTCAGCGCCGAGGTGCCAGTGGAGTTGCCTTTGCGAAAGCCAGGTTGCTGGGCCCGCCCAGGTCTTCGGGTCCAGCAAGCCACCTTGCGATCCCTGAAGCAGGGAAAGCATCGCCGTGTTTCCTACCGCGACGATGGTGGGGCGGGCGGCCACTTCAAGTCCGTCACTCACGGTCACGTCTCGCAGCGCCCCGGCCACGGCGAGTTCAATGGCGTGTGCCTGCTCTCGAGCCGCCGCAGGATCGTGGGCCGCTTGCAAGCGGGTCACAACATCCGAGCCAAAGCCCGACTGAGGGTTCAGTCCGCGTCGTGCTGCCAGCCGCCCCTGACCTTCGTCACTNNGCGCCGAGCCAATCGGGGAAGTGACTTCCGGACGCGCGGGGCTGCAAAGCGCCTCGGGCGGAATGGGGCGCCACGCTGAAGCGGGCGCAAGGTTCACCACCTCGATTTCCACATCGCCCACAGGCACCGCCTGGCAGGCGAGGCGCAGGCCGGATTCCACGAGAGCAGGACCCAGGTTGAGCATTTCCTCAGATGTCGGCGTAGATACCGCTCCCGACAGTATTCGAACCCGGCAGAGCCCGCACGAACCATTTCCGTTGCAGCCGGTGCGGACCCGCAGGTCGGTGTCTTCCAAGGCCCGCCGAAGGGTCGCGCCGGGTGCCGCCTGGATGGTCTGCGATCGGGCCCCGCATCGGGCTCGTACAACGGCGGTCACAGTTGGCTGCTGCGCTCCTTTGCTGCATCTACGAGAGCCTGAACGCACTCTGGTCGGGCCTCGAGCGGGATCTCGCACCCCGAAGAAAGGATGAAGCCCGGCCCCGCCCCGTCGAGGACCCGCAAGCAGGCCGCCGCAATGTCTTCTGGTTCGGAGTCGACAAATGCCAGAGGGCGGATATTTCCCTCAAGGCACAGTCGAGGAACCGCTGCCCGCGCGCGTTTCGGATCGACACAGTAGTCGATGTTGGCGATGTCCACGCGACAGTCCGGGTAGAGCGGCAGGATGGGCTCGACCGGTCCAGCGATGTGCAGCCAGGTGACAGTGCCACCCTTGCGCTTGAGCGCATCGCACAGCCGCCG
>PMBY01000138.1:4457-5781 GCA_003153875.1 Myxococcales bacterium
AGGGCTCGTTCGGCCCCGAGCAGCTGGCAAGCCAGGGTCATCGGTCCCAGCACGCAACCCGCTACCAGCACGCGATTTTCCAACCGCTGCCTGAGCAGCCGGGCCGCCTCCAGGAGAACAGGCATCCGGCCAGCCTTGCCAGGATCCGGGACTTCAAGCTCGGCGACGGCGGCCGGGTGTTCGATCGCAAAGTGCTCGACCGACGGGTAGCCGTCCTTGGGGAAACGCAGGCGAGAGCCCAGCGCTTCGGTTTCTACGTTGACGTCCAACAGGGCGAAGACCGCATCGTGGCGGTAGCGCTCCAGAGCTGCAATCTGGCACTGGGCCAGAACCGTGGCGTCGGTAAGATAGCGATCGAGAGGCACCCCCGCGATTCTCGCGGCGTGCCCGAAGATCTGTGGGATGACCGGAACCCTGTCGCTGGGGGTGAAATGAACCGCCGCAAGGATTCGCTCGAGCCCGGTCATCGACGTAGCCCTTCCAGGAAGTGGACGCAGTCGAAGGCATCACGAGCAACGTAGTCGACGTTCAACGCCTCCGCTGTGCACTGCTTGAGGGCAGCTCCGCCAGCCACGACTACAACATTGCAAAGGCCGCGCTCGCGCAGCAGTCCGCGCAGCTGGCGCACCAGCGGAACAACGGGACTGATGAGCCCGCTTGCCAGCACGGCGAAGGCCTGTTCACGCGCGGCGGCGGCGACCATCTCAGCGACGGGGCAGTCCTTGCCGCAATCAACGACCCGGAAGCCCTTGGTGGTGAGCACCATCCTAGTGATGTTCTTGCCCAGATCGTGGACATCGCCCTGCGGTGTGGCGATGACCACCGTGCCGCGCGTGTCAGGAATCGCGCCCTCGGGAAACGCCTCGCGCGCCACCGCCATCGCCGCGCGGCCGGTTAGCATGATCTCCAGCAGGTTGAACTGCTCGGTCGTGCACTTAGCGCTCATGCCATCCATGGCGGCCTCGAGCCCTTCAACCACCAAACGCTGCCCGTCGGGTTGTGATGCCCGCACCCTGCGCGCCTCCGCGAGCGCGGCCTCGGAGTCTCCATCGAGGAGGTGCGCGACGAGCGTGCTCAGCGAGGCATCCATGCAGCTCGTGAAAGTATACGTCGCCTCATCTACTGGGCAACCAGAGAGCGTCGCTGCCAACCAGCGCTGGTAGGCGGCGTTGAGCGGTTCGTCGGGATGCCGGGTAATCACCGTGGTGGCAGCTCCCTTGAAGATGGATTTGAGATGATGGTTGTGGGTCGGGTTGAGCCCACGAGTCTGCTGGACCTGGGCGCGCTGCTCTTGTGTATTCCCCTGGTACAACTTGGATCAAGG
>PMBY01000456.1 GCA_003153875.1 Myxococcales bacterium
CATGGCGTTCTCGAAGGCCTGCAAGGTCGCGATGCTGCGCGGGAGCACGTCGTCGATGCCCTGCTGGTAGTGCTGCTTGGCCATCTCGACGATGCGGCGGCCTGCGGTTTCGAAGAGATCCCAGCGTCGCGCGTGTGTGGCCAGCAGCGTGCCGTTGCCCGGCAGGGCCAGCCCGAGCGCCTCGGCCAGGCAGTTCANNTTGGCGGTGAACATGCCCGAGCACGATCCGCAGGTGGGACAGGCCGAGCGTTCCAGCTGGAGCAACTCCGCGTCGCTGACCTTGTCGTCGCTGGCAGCGGTCATGCTGTCGATGAGGTCCAGCTTGCGCACCGTGGGCGCGCCATTTTGATCGGGGACACCGGGCACGGTGCCCGCCTCCATGGGCCCGCCCGAAACAAAGATGGTCGGGATGTTGGTGCGCATGGCAGCCATCATCATGCCCGGCGTGATCTTGTCGCAGTTGCTGATGCACACCATGGCGTCGGCGCAATGGGCGTTCACCATGTACTCCACGCTGTCAGCGATCAGATCGCGGCTGGGCAGCGAATAGAGCATGCCGGTGTGGCCCATGGCTATGCCGTCGTCGATGGCGATGGTGTCGAACTCGGCGCCCCAGCCGCCGGCGGCGTCGATGACTTTCTTCACGCGCTGGCCAATGTCGTGCAGGTGAACGTGCCCGGGCACGAACTGGGTGAAGCTGTTGACGATGGCGATGATGGGCTTTTCGAAATCGGCCTCGGTCATGCCGTTGGCGCGCCAGAGGGCGCGCGCGCCTGCCATGTTGCGTCCGTGGGTGGTGGTGCGACTGCGATATCCGCTCATGCCCTAGCTATAGGATCTCCGGGCCGCGTCGTCCACCCCCTGAGGATTCGGCTGCATCAATTCTTCGACAAGCGCGCAGGGAAGCAGCTATGTTCTCAAGCGGTGCCCCATGCGTGAGATCGTCGCTGACCAGAATCTGATTGCCGCTTGCGGCTTGTACTGTGGTGCGTGTCGCAAGTACCTGCAGGATCGTTGCCCGGGCTGTCGTGCCAACGAGAAAGCCAAGTGGTGTGCAGTGAGAAGCTGCTGTCTGCAGCACGGCTACAAGAGTTGTGCGGATTGCGCCGATTTTTCAGACGTGAAGGACTGCAAGAAGTACAACAACTGGATCGCGCGGGTTTTCGGCGTGATCTTCCGGTCCAACCGCGCGGCCTGCATTGGGCTCATCCGGGAACAGGGCTATCCCGAATTTGCCGCTGACATGGCGGCCAACAAGCGACAGAGCCTTCCGCGCTAGACTGGGAACCAGGGAGTCATGACCAAGTCCTGCGTTGCTCTTTTCGTCCTTCTGCTTGGCTGTGGCCATGCAGCCCCGGCCACGACTGGGCCCAAGCCGTCGGGCGAAGAAGTGTTGGAGCGGGGCGGGGAATTGGCCGACGTCGATGCGGCGCGCGCCACGGTGTCGGTCACCGCGGACAGGGTCGTGGTGTGGGGCGTGGCCGAGGTGCCTGACGGCTCACGCATGCAGATGGCCTTGGCCGGTGTGGACGCCATCACGCGTTCGGAATTGTTGAAGGCCATCGAGGTGCGCGTGTCTGGCGTGGTCACGTCGGTGGAAAGCAGTGACTCTGCTGGCCGCTCCGTGGTCGTGGAAACCGTCGAGGCGGTCAGCGGCGCACTCAACCAAGCTGGACCGCTGCCGCATGGGTGGGCGCGCGTGCACCGGGGCGACAAGATCGTGCTTCGTTTGTGGGCGCGGCTCGATGTTCAGCGAACAGTTTTGGAAAACGCGATTCGTGCGTCCGTGGCGCGCGCAGGGCAGGGCGATCCATCTGCCATCGTCGGAGGTCTGACCACGCCACCGATGGAAATGCCCGCAAGATAGCGTGGCGGGTGCGCACACCCATGGGGTGACTCGCATTACTTGCCTTCCTGGTCGGATGTTCAGTAGACTGCGACTGTGTCGCTCCTCCGGGTCGCCCCATCGGTACAGACCACGCTCGACGCCCTCACGCAGGCGGCTCGCCACGATCTCTCCTGCGCCTGCGGCCCTTCGCAGCCACGGCAGCGAGGCCGCGACGGTCTGTGGATCTATCCGGCCGCGCTTCCTTCGGGCCAGCGCGTGCCCATGCTCAAGGTGCTGCAGGCCTCGGGCTGCGAACGTTCGTGCATCTACTGCGTGGAACGCTGTGGGGGGCAGGGGCGATCCCTGGCGCTGCGGCCCGAGCAACTGGCCGCCGCCTTTATGGACCTGCACGGTCAGGGCCGCGTTTTCGGGCTGTTTCTTTCGTCGGCGATTCACGGAACCGCGGCTGCGACCATGGACCGCATGCTGGGCACGGTCGAACTGCTGCGCCGCCGGCACCGATTTCGCGGCTACATCCACTTGAAGATGATTCCGGGCTGTCGGCCCGACCAGATCGAACACGCCATGCGATTGGCCACGCGCCTGTCGGTGAACATGGAGGCGCCCACGGCCGCGCACCTGGCGCGCATCGCGCCCGGCAAGAAATTCGACGCCGATATCCTGGCACCGATGCGGCAGGTAAGTCGTGCCATTGCCGAGGGTCGCTTTGCGCGCGCCGGGCAGACCACGCAGCTGGTGGTGGGAGCGGCCGGCGAGGTGGACCGTGAAGTGGCGCACGCCGCGGCCTGGGCCTACCGCGAGTTGAAGCTGGCGCGAGTCTACTATTCGGCGATGCAGCCCGTGCCCGGGACGCCGGTCGCGGATCGGCCGCCAGTTCCCTTTGGCCGCGAACACCGTCTCTACCAGGTGGACTTCTTGCTGCGCAGCTACGGCTTTTCCGTCGACGAGATCGAATTCGACACGGGGGGCGCCCTGTCGCTCGACGTGGATCCCAAGACGGCCTGGGCGCGCCGCCACCCGGAACGGTTTCCTGTCGAGATCAACACCGCGGCCCGCGGTGAGCTGCTGCGCGTTCCGGGGATCGGGCCGCGCGCAGCCGAGCGCCTGGAGAACATGCGCCAGCAACACCGCCTGCGCGACATTGCGGCCTTGCGCGCAGCCGGCGCGTCCTGGAGGGTGGCTTCGCCCTTCGTGCTTCTCGACGGCACGTCCGCCGAGCGACAAATGAGTTTGTGGGGATGATGGTGCGTCTGGCGCGCGTTCTGTCCCGGCATGGGAGTCTCTCGCCGGTCGCCGAAGTCGCGTGGTGAGACACGCGGGGCTGCTTCGCAAGCCGCGTTTTCTCCACGTTTGTTTCCAGGTAGAATGCCCCGAGGTAGTCAATAGAGCGTCCATGCTTCCTGCGCCACGTGCAACTGGAGGCCCCATGTCAGAGTGTTCTGTTCTTGTGAAGTTGACTGTGCTGTCCGTGTTCGTCGTCACCACGGCTGCAGCCGGGTGCGGCGGTGGCAAGCCTATCCCGAGCGCCGGAACATTCGCCGCAACCGGCAGTATGACCACGATGAGGGGGGGCCCGCGGTGACGTTGTTGAGCGACGGGAAGGTACTCGTCGCCGGCGGAAGATACGATACCAGTGCCGAGCTCTACGACCCGAGCACCGGCACATTTACCGCGACCGGCAGCATGACCGTAGTGAGAGCGCGTCCCTCGCCTACGGCGGCTTTGCTGGGCAATGGGAAGGTGCTCATTGTTGGCGGCGACAGTGATGTCGGGAGCGCGGAGCTGTATCAGTAGCCCCGTCGGCAGGTGGGGCGACCATGGTGCTCATGGCTTCGAGGCTGGGTATCGTGCTTTCGGGTCTTGTGCTGGCGTGTTCGTGCGACGCCAACGGACTGCGGCTCCTGTCCGCTCACGATGCTGGGGACACGGGTGGCAGCGATGGTGCCAACCCAGCAGAGGCCCCTGCCGCCACCGGAGGCAGCGACGCGGCCGGCGTAACCGGTGGCGTCGGTGGTAACGACGCCGCAGCGGCAATGGGCGGTGTAGGTGGCGACGCGGCCGCGGCGATGGGCGGTGTAGGTGGTGGCGACGGCGCGGGAGCGGCAACCGGCGGTGCGGGAGGCAGCGACGCGCCGTTTGCCTCGGGAGGTACGGATGCAGGTGAAACCGCGGACAAGGTCGGAAACACGGACAGCACCACCGTAAGGCGAGGAGCGTTCCTGCCGACGGGAAGGTTGGCGGTGGCGAGGCAAAACTACACGGCGACGTTGCTGCTCGACGGGAGGGTCCTCATCGCGGGCGGAATCGATGACGGTGGAAACTACCTTGCGGCCACAGAGCTGTACGATCCAGGCGCCGGGACATTCACTGCCACCGGCAGCATGACCACGGCAAGGACTGCCCACACGGCGACGTTGTTGCCGGACGGGAAGGTGCTCATCGCGGGCGGGCTTCACTTCGATGCCATCGGCGGCTATCCCAATCTCGCGAGCGCGGAGCTATATGACCCAGTGGCCGGGACATTCACCGCCACCGGCAGCATGACCGTGGTGCGGGCATTCCACGCAGCGACCATGTTGGGCAGCGGAAAGGTTCTCGTCGCTGGTGGCGGCTTCTGGTTTTCCGCCGCGAGCGCGGAGCTATATGACCCAGTGGCCGGAACATTCACTGCCACCGGCAGCATGATTGCGGGAGGGACGTCCCTCACGGCGATGCTGTTGAGCAGCGGAAAAGTGCTCATCCTCGGTGGAGGATTGGGCAACACGGAACTGCCGCAGCTATACGATCCGGCAACTGGAACATTCACTGCAGCGGGCAGCATGCCCCCCGCAGGGCAGGGGCGCACGGTGACGTTGTTGAACGACGGGACAGTGCTCGTCGCGGGAGGCGGCGATACGAGTGCGCAGCTATACGATCCGGCGACGGGAACATTCACCGCCACCGGCAGCATGATTGCGGCGAGGGCGTTCCACGCGGCGACGCTGCTGCCGAGCGGAATCGTGCTGGTTGCTGGCGGAGACGACCCTGCGGGTGGCATGGCTCTCGCAAGCGCGGAGTTGTACGACCCAGCGAGCGGAACCTTTGCAGCGACCGGCCGCATGATCACGGCAAGGTCTGCCCCCACTGCGACGTTGTTGCTGAGCGGGGAGGTGCTCATCGCGGGCGGAGACGCATTGGACTCGGCGGAGCTATACCAATAGCCCCGACAGCGCGCGCCAGCCGAAGCCATCGTATTCTTTTTCAATTTCGACGGCGATGGTCGGCTGGACGTCGTCGCCAGCAACGGCTCTACCCGCGGATCGGGTCTTGGCGAGGCACAAGCAAGGCCGTGGTTCGCTACGCCGGCAGGAGCTGTCCGGACAAGATCGCCTCGACGAACGCCTGCCCCGAGTAGCCGCCGGTGCGGTTGCCCCAGACGGTCACATCGGTGCCGGCATCTGCGTAGAGGCTGACTGGAAAGCTGGCGTCGCCGTCGGAGCGGAACTGCGGCGTCGTGACGACCGGCATGGTGTGAAAGCCGAAGTTCCCGATCACACGGTTTACGATACAGGTCAGGCCGACGCGCAGAACCTGTCCATCAGATGCCCAGCCGCCCATCCAGACGTACTCGATGTGCAGGCGCTTCCCCGCCGGCACCGTGTATTTCGTCTGGTCAGTCGTCGCCTCGCCGTCGGCCATCTCGCCGCCGGCCACGATCTGAACGGCCTCGATGGGCGCCAGCGCCCGGCTCGGCAGAGGTCTCGCGAGCGTTCGCCGCGCCACGCGGCCCTTGCCAGCTACCTTGACCTTTCGCTTTTTCGTCGCCATGGTCGCAGCTTACAGGGACACTGTACCGCCTCGCAAGTGCTCTCGGAATCCGCGGTTTCTACAGGAAGGATCCCCGGGCATGCAGAGCAATTCACAGGAAACACGGCATGCAGGTTTCTGGCACCTGCGGGGCGGGCGGGGCGGCATAAGGGCGCGCAACGGCCGGAGGTCTTCAGCTGTGGTCGAAGTGATCAGTCCAGTATGAGTATCTCGCGGACTTTGCCGAAATCGCGGTCGTGGCTGATCAG
>PMBY01000308.1 GCA_003153875.1 Myxococcales bacterium
CTGCAGCGCAATCAGGCCTTCATCGATCGGTACCGTGAGGCCCGCGCCGACCATCTGGCTGGCCGCGAGGCTATCTTCCCCGCCGGCACCTGGTGGTTGCATCGCTTCGCTGGCGTGAAGTGCGCCGAGTTGGGCGCCACCGTCCCGCCGAGCTGACCAACGGCAGCTCCGGGCTTCTTCCGCGGCGCCTCGCCAGGGACGGCCTCTGCCTTCGACGCGCAAACGTAGCGGCGTTCACGTCTGCTGTCCGTCGAGAAACGCACGTGCCGACATGATGAGTGGCCTGCCACGGGGCAGATCCGAGTCACCAGCGCCGCGCTATCGAGGTCAACATCGGTGCGGCGCTATCTGCCACGGGGCAGATCCGAGTCACCAGCGCCGCGCTATCGAGGTCAACATCGGTGCGGCGCTATCGGTGCGGCGCTATCAACATCGGTGCGGCGCTATCGGTGCGGCGCTATCATATCCCCAGCCCAGATTCGCCAGACACGCAGATTCAAGCTGCGCATCTCCGCGATTTTGTGCAAGAATTCCAGCGATCTGTTTCTGGACACCAAGGGCTAGCTTTTTCACCACAGAGAGCACAGGGAACACAGAGGTCAGAAAGAAGGAAGGGGCCGGGCCGGAAGCCAACCCGTTCCCTTCCGATCCGACTCTGTGACCTCTGTGTCCTCTGTGGTGAAATAGCTAACTTTGATCCACGGTCCGCGAGATGCTGGCTAGCTGCCGCCGGCCAATTCGCCGACCAGCCAGGCCAGGCGCTCGGCCGGCTCGACGAAAGCGCCGGGCGCACGCGCCAGAGCCCGTTCGGGCATGCCCGCCACCACTGCGCTTTCGGGATCTTCCACCACCGCGGTGCCACCCGCGGCGTAGATCGCGCCCAGGCCAACGGCCCCGTCACTGCCCATGCCTGACAGCACCACGCCCAGCGCGCGTCGGCCAAAGGCCGCGGCCAGCGACGAGAGCAAGACCGTGCCCGAGGGCCGGAAGCCGTCGACCGCATCACCCGACTGCAGTCGGACCCGACCGTCGAGGGCCAGCTCCATGTGCGCGTCGTCGCCCGCCACCACCACCTGGCCGGGCGCCACGCTGTCTCCCTCGCGCGCGATCTTCACCGTCAGTTTGCTGGCAGCCGCCAGCCACGACACCAGCGCGGTGGCGAATCCCCGCTCGGTGTGCTGCACGACCGCGATGGGTGCAGGAAAATCGACCGGCAACCCCGCCAACAGCTCACGCAGCACGCGCGGCGCTCCCGTCGAGCCGACCACCCCCACCACGGCAACCTCGCTGGGACGAAGAGGAACCGACCGACGAATCACCGGCTGGGCCAGGACGCGGGCGCGCGCCACCTGCACCACGCGGCGGATGGTTCCCGCCAGTCGCTGCAAGCTGGTGTCGTCAAATCCCTCGGCCGGCTTGCGGAAAACCTCGAGCGCGCCACCGGCCAGCGCGTCCTGCTCCGGCGGGCTGGTCGAGCCCGGCGCGCCCACCAGCACCAGGATCGGGCAGGCGCACTCGCGCATGATGCGCAAAGTGGCGTCGGTCCCGCCCATGATGGGCATCAACAGATCCATGGTGACCAGGTCGGGACGCAGCTCAGCCGCCATGCGCACGGCTTGCGCTCCGTCGCCTGCCTCGCCAACGATCTCCAGGTCGGACTCGCGCGAGAGCCCTTCGCGCAACACCGTGCGCACCACGGGCGAATCGTCGACCACAAGCACGCGGATGCGCGCCGGCTGGCCAGTCACGATCGGCCCGCTTCCCCTGCGTTCCGCCGGAGCGCGAACCGAAGCCTGCGTGCGCGCCACACGCGCCGTGCGGCGCACCGTCGCGGCCAGCGTGGCTGCCGCGGTCGCATCGAA
The DNA here is from genome assembly GCA_003153875.1 of Myxococcales bacterium. Next base: position 1,863 of record PMBY01000308.1, read on the forward strand.
CCCGGTGGCCGGCTTGGGGAATACCTCGAGCGCGCCGCGAGCCAAGGCCTCCATCGCCAGCATGCGCACATCGCCACCGTCGCGCGCCACCACCACGATAGCCGTGGGGCAGTCACGCATGATCCGCTCGGCCGCTTGCAGCCCGTCCATCACGGGCATGAGCACGTCCATGGTGATGACGTCGGGCCGCAGTCGTGCAGCCAATTCCACCGCAGTCCGGCCGTCGCCCGCCTCGCCCACCACCTCGATATCCGGGGCTGCTGCAAACGCCTCGCACAGCACCGCCCGGACCAGCGGAGAATCATCAACCACCAGCACCCGCGTCTTCACGGCCGCACCACCAGAGGACTCACGGTTCTCCACAGCAGGGCCTGATTGAAGTCACTCTTGTCGATGTAGGCCTGCGCGCCTGCCTCGAATGCGGATCTTTTCTCGCTCTCGTTGCCGCGCATGGAGATGGCCACCACCGGTACGTCCCCGCCCTGGGCGCGACTGCGGATCGCGCGCAGCAAGCTCAGCCCGTCGAGCCGTGGCATGTCCATGTCGGTCAGCACGATGTCCACGCCTGGCTCGGCCGCCAGCACGGCCAATGCCTCCTCGCCATCGCTCGCGACCAGCACACGCAGGCCATGGGCGCGCAGCGCCTCGGCCACGATGTCACGCACCAAGGGCGAGTCGTCCACCACCAGCGCCAGGCAATCCGACCCGCTGGGCATCGGCGGCTCGGCCGCGGCTGCTCGGGCCTTGGCTTGCTGGCTGCGCGCCAACAGCACCAGCTCGGTGGCCTTCAGTACCACCGCGAGGGTTCCATCTTCCAGGGTCACCGCGGAGGTGACCAGGGGCTGGCGCTCGAAGAACTTCACCATGGGCTTGAGCACGACCTCGCGCTCCAGGTGGTCGCTGCTGCCCTGCAAGGCGACCAAGTCGGCCCCACTTTGCGCGATGATGATGCGCGTGTTGGCGCCGGTGCCCCGTGTCTCGTCAAGCGCCTTGCCCAGGTCGAGCAGCGGCAGCAACGTGTCGTTGTAGCGGATGGCCGGTCCGTCGGGGCCCTCCACTGTGGGCACCGCGCGCGCATCCACCAGCGCGCGCACCGACGAGGCGGGCAGGCCGTAGCTGCCCATGCCCACGCGGAACAGCACCGCCCGTGAGATGGCGACGGTGATGGGCACGTGGATGTCGAAGGTGGTTCCCCGACCAACCGTCGTGGTCACCTCCACTGTCCCGCCCAGACCCTCGACCACGTCGAGCACCACATTGAGCCCGATGCCACGGCCTGACAGCTCCGTCACTTGACGCCGCGTCGAGAAGCCCGCCGCAAAAATTGTGCGCATGATCGGCTCGGCGGGAGCCGAGTCCGCCTGGGCTGCGTCCAGCAGGTTCAGCTCGACCGCGCGCCGTCGCACCACCATCGCATCGATCCCGGCGCCGTCGTCGGACACCCGCAGGTGCAAACGCTGACCCGCGACGCTCGCGACCACCCGCACCGTGGCCTCCGCCGGCTTGCCCAGCCGCTTGCGTGTCTCGGGGTCTTCAATCCCGTGATCCACGGCATTGCGCAGAAGATGCAGGAGCGGCTCCTCCAGCCGCTCGAGCAACTCCTTGTCCACTTCGACTTGCTCGCCCTCAATGTCCAGCCGCACCTCGCGCGAGAGCGAGCGAGCCAGCGCGCGCAGGGGCACGGGGAATCGCTCGAGCAGCGTCCCCAGCGGTGTCATGCGCAGCTCGCGCGTGGCGCTGTCCAGTTCCGCCATCACCCGCGACAGCCCGTGGCTCTCCTCGCGCAGGCGCGACTCGATCCCGGCCAAGCCGTCCACCACCAACCCCCACGAACCCGCCCGAGGACTGTCCGAAGTCGACTCGAACGTGTCGCGTGCGTCGGCCGCGGTCTCGCGAATATGGTGCAGCTCACGCACCAACTGGCGACAGCGCACATGCGACAGCAGCATGTCTGAGACCACGTCGCGCAGGCGATCGATCTTCTCGGAGGCGATGCGTACCGAGCCCTCGCGCCGCGCAGTGGGCGGAGCCGGATGCAGGGACACCGCCGACGGAGCGGCTGGCGCCGACACGCCGGAGATCGCGTCTTCGCCGGCTTCCGGCGGGGGCAACAGCGCCTGCACCTCGCTGGCAAAGGCCGCTACCTCGGAAGGCCAGGTCCCGGGTTCACTCTGCTCCAGCAGAGCGCCGATCAAATCCAGCCCGCGCAGGATGAGATCCCCCGCGCGCTGGTCGGGGCGCTCATGCCGGTCGCGCGCCAGCTTCACGAAACCCTCGATGAGATGAACCAGGCGCGACACCTCCACGAAACCAGTGAGGCTGGCTTCGCCCTTGAGGGTGTGGCTCTCGCGCAGAAACCCGGCCGGGTCGACACCCTTGGTCTCGAAGTCGATCCATGCCAGGTTGAGACGGCCCAGCCGTTCAGCCGCCACCCTGCGAAAGGTCTCCCGCTGCCTCTGCCGGCGGGCTTCCAGATCGCTAGTCTCCATTCTACCTACTGCTTCCATCGGCCGCTGGGCTCACCTGCAGCGGCACCTGCTCAGTGACCCGGGTGGGCGGGTTCGAGGGGCCACTGCCCACCAGCATGCCCAGTCGCGCCGCCGCCGCGGCCAGTTCCGCCGCGTTGGCGGCGGTCTGTCGCGTGCGCGACATGGCATCGGTGACCGTGGCCGCCATGTCGTCCATGCTCTGTCCCACCTGCTCGGTGGCCCTGCGCTGCTGCTGGGTGGCCAGGGCGATGTCACGAGCCGAGCGCGTGGTTTCCTCGGACAGGGCCACGCCCTCCTGCCCCGCCTGAACCGCGACCTGCGAGGCGCCTCGTATGTCATTCATCAGCCGCCGGATGCCGGCCACTGACTCCATCACGCTCTCCGCCAGCCGGCGCATTTCCGCCGCCACCAAGGTGAACCCGCGCCCGGCCTCTCCCGCTTTGGTGCCTTCCAGCGCGGCATTGAGAGCGAGAAGGTCCGTGCGATCCGCCACCTGCATGATGGCGGCCAGGATCTCGGTCGCCTTCTCCGCGTGGTTGTTGAGGTCCTTGATCCGCAGCGCCACGCCCCGGTTTCCCGTCACCGTCCGCTCGGCGTTGCCCAGCACCGCGCTGGAGTTCTCGGCGATCTGCTGTGCCGAGGACAGAACCACCTCCATGGTGCGCCGGGTTTGCTCGATGCCCGAGGCCTGTTGCATACCGGCGCTCTCCTGGCTGCGAGCCGAGTCCACCAGATCCTGGGAAAGCCGGGCCAGCCGTTTGGCCACCGCGCGAATGGGACGCGCGATGTTGCCCGACACCCACCAGGCCACGCCCACGCCGATGAACATAATGAGAATGGCCCCGCCCAACACGGCGACCTGGCTGGCCCGGAGGGCGTCGTTGATGGACAGGCGAGAGAAACCCGCCACCAGGGTGCCCAGAAAGTTGCCGTTGCTGTAAAGAGGCACCAGCACGTGGACCAACCCCCCGCGCGTCTGCACCACCCGCTCGTCATGGCTGATGTCGTGCAGCTCCTCACCGGGCGCCAGCGGGCCAACGCTCTGGCGTTGATAGATCTCACCGGTGGCTTTCATCACCACCACGTAGCGCAGATCCGCCTGGTCGCGAACCGCGGCCAGGGAGTTGCTCACCTCGTGGCGGTCGTCACGTTCCACCGCGGGAGCCACCAGGCGAGCCAATATGCCACTGAGGCCCGAGGCGCGCGTGACCAGAGCCGTGCTCGCCGTCCGTTCCTGTTGCAGCAAGAAGTACCCGGCAAAACAAACGGTGACAAAGGCGATCACCAGCGTGAACGCCAGGATCAATTTCGCGCGCAACACCAGCGCGCTCATGGGGGACCGCCCTTGGCAGCCATCAGTCGCCCCCTTGACTCCGCCCGGCCGCGGTGGCGACCAGCAGGGGCACGTCCAACACGCACACCAGGTTGCCCCGCCAGGCGAACTCCTCGCACAAGAAGCGAGGCCGGCCCGCACTGCCGACCTTCGTCGTGAATGCCGCCGGCCGCTCCTCGACGATTCCGCAAATCTCGTCAACCACCAGGGCGACCTCGTATTCGCCGGCGCGCACCACCACCAGGCGCGGCAGGGTCGTGACCGCCTCGGACCGCGCGGGCCCCGCCACCCCGAGCATGTGTTCTAGGCTGACGACCGGCACCAGACTGCCGCGCAAACTGGCCACGCCCAGCACGTGGCGCGCCGCCGTGGGCACCCGCGTGACCGCTCCCTTGACCGCGACCTCCTGGACCATGCGCGTGTCCAGAGCGAACCGCCGCCCGCCCAAGCGCACCAGCATGAACGCGACCGTATCGTTGACATGGGAACCCTCAGAGGGTTCGCTCCGCCCTTCGGCCCCCCACCCGCCACCTCCTCCCCGCTCGCTTCGCTCGGCCTCGCCAACCCTCCCGCGATGGTCCGCCGCCGGCGGAGCCGGCGGGCTCCCCACGCGACTCACCGGCTCGGGTGGCGAAACGGGTCGGGCTGCACTCGCGTGGCTCATTCGCGCAACCCCTGAAAGAGCGTGGCCACGCGGCTCACCACCGCGTCGGCGCCTGCCAATTTGGACACGAACGCCTCAGGTCGAATCGCGTCTAGGCGATCACGCAACTCGGCCTCAGAACGTCCGGAGATCAGCAGGACAGCCGTACGCTGACCGCACGTCACCTCACGGAAACGCCGGCACAGCTCGGCCACATCTAAACTTGGCATCTGCACGTCCGCCACCAGCACCGCCGGGGCGAACGACGCGCACACCGACATCGCGAGGTCCAGCGACATGGCACTGCGCACCTCGAATCCGCGCACTTCGAACACGTCGGCCAGTGCCTGCGCGGCCACCGGACTGTCATCCACGACCAACACCCGCTGACTGTCCCCGGTCGGGCCAGGCACCGCGACGGGGACTGGGGTGGATGGCTTGCCCGAAAGCTCCTGCACAAGATAGCTCAACTTGCGCAGCACGCGGCCGCAGCTGACGCGCGCTTGCTGGTCGGACCCGGTGCCCAGGAGGTGCGCCACCTTTTCGCCCTCCCACGCCACGCGGGCCACCTCAGGCAGGCTGACCATGGCAGCCTCGCCCCCCATGGTGTGCAGCTCGCCGGCCAAGTTCCCACCCTGGCCCTCCTTGCCGAGCAGCCCCAGGCCGCGGGAAATTCGCTCCTTGGCCGTGGCGACAAAGCGTTCCTGTAGCTTGGGACTTGCGATCGTAGCCATGGCTATCAAGGTCGATATCGGCTCCCCAGCCGAAGAACCTTAGAGCCGCCCGCGTCGCGAAATCGCTGTGGGAGACCGGGGCCGGGACGACTACGGGGCTGCGTCCCCTACGTCCCCTCTGCCGGTACGAATTTAAACGCAACCTTCCCGGGGCGGCCCGGACGGCCGGGCGAGCCGCTGGCCCCATTCGAACCCGCGCTTCCGTTGGCGCCCGCGCTGCATCCCTGATCATCCGTGACGGATTCACCGTACGAGTTGGTGTGGGTCGATGGGGAGCGGCTTGAGCCACCAGGTCCACCAGGTCCGCCCGCGCCCCCGGAGCCGCCTGCGCCACCCAGTCCTCCCACACTGAGGATGATCTGCTGGAGGAGATCGACCGTGTCGGGGCATAGAGCACCGCCGCACGCCACATCGACGAACACCTCTCCCCCATCGCCTCCCCGTCCACCGTCCTCGCCTGCTCCGCCGTCGCCGCCCCGTTCACCGTCGCTGCACTCGGACCCGGCTGCCCCCGGGCTGCCCGAGGAGCCAGTCGCCCCGGAAGAGCCCGGTGCTCCGCGACTGACGATGTGGAAGTCGTGGATGTTCGCTTCGTCCACGACAACCGCGTACGTGCCTTGCGGCGCGCTCACCGAGAAGACGAAGTGGGTCGCAGTCGGTCGCTGCACGCGAATCTTCAGCCTCGGCCCCACACGACCGGAGGATGTTTCGTTGAAAGCCAAGTCGTCCGGTCGCTCGTAGGACAGCCCCCAGTTGAGCGACACGGCCGGGCGCCCGCCGATCCTCACTGGAAGTACGAATTTGTCGTTCTTGGCCAGTGCGACGACTTCGCTCACGCCGACCTCGTCCTTGAAATGGAAGTCCCCGCCACTGTCGCGATACGCGACAGGATTGTCGAGGGAGACATCATCGGCGGCGATGCACGGGCTTGGATCCAGATTCTTCCAGTGCTCACACACGCTGACGGGACGTGAAATCTTCTGGAGTTTGGCCCACAAGGCTCCGCGAAAGGAGACCTCGGGGAGAACGGAGAGGGTGGACCGACTGGCGGCGTAGCCCAGCAGTGTCGCGTTTTGCGCCCACACCCGCTGGCGGACCAGGACGTCCCGAGCCACTGTCTTGCTCGGGTCCAGCGTGGCACTCAGAAGCGGGTGTTCCTTGAGCGCGATGCGATTGTGCCCCTCCCGGATGACGGTGTCTTCAACCGCCGCGGAGCCATCGCGCACCTCTTGGAAGGGGGAGAGGGCGATGTGAACGCGGACGATCCGGCGCTGCGCCTGCTCCCGAAGTTCCGGGGAAGGCAGACGCTCCACGAAGCGAGTGAGCGTCATCTCGTTGCCACTCGCCGCGAGCGCATCCATCATCGCCGCGTCAACGGTACGCCCCTGCCAGCGACCATTTTCGACGTCGACGGTCGCGACAAGCTCCTGGGCGAAGGGAGCGGCGACCGGGCCGAGCTGACCCTTGGCAAGTGCCGCGCGGAGATCCTCGAACCAACTCGCGCGCGCGCTTGGGTTGCTATCCAAGCCGGCTGGACGATCGAGATAGAGTCTGTGGAGCGTCGCGAGACGTCCGGCAAGAGAAGGATTCTTTTCGAGATCGGAGTTGGCCAGAATCTTTCGGTACGCGCGCCCCAGCTCGTCGAACAGGGGCGGAATTTCGTCGCGCGGAAGTCTCTCGAGCAGGACGTCGGCACAGCGGCGCCACAAGACTGGGTTGATCTTTCCCTCCACCATCCCGTCCACGAGCGCGGCGCGCATGTCGGCGGTCATCCTGGGGACGTGGGGGCTGAGCGCGCGCAAGTCGCAGACGGTCGGGCTCGCATCCGACTGAGCGAGGTAGGCGACCAAGGCCGGCCCCGAGTTGTACTGGACCAGCTGGGCGGCCGTCATGGGCAAGGGGAACTGTGGGGCGCAGCCGCAAACCAGGAATCCAAACAGGGCCCGTGTCCGCATGCGAGAGACTCCTAGATCGGCCGGACGTCGACGACGAACGAATAGCGGTAAGATTTCGGCTCTCTGCGCACAATCATCGGAACCACCAACTCGAAGCGGCTCCCTTGGTAGCCAGCGGCCCGGTCGCCGGAGGGGGGCAGCGCGAATGGAACCAGCCGCGCGCTCATGGTGGCCCCGGGAAGAATCCAGCCCAGGTCCACATGCGGGCGCGGCGAAGTCGAGCTTCCGTCGGAGCCTGTCATCGTGATTTGGGCCCACTCGACCTGGAGCACTTGGTCGGTCTTGTTGGTCAGGTCCAACAGGATAGCCCGTGCGCCAGTCGGGTCGACGAGAATCTCCGCCCGAACATCGGCGTCGTCCAGCACCTCCCGTTGGGTGGGCTTCGCCGAGGAGCGAGCATCCCGGTTCTCGCTATGGAAGCTGTATGCGTACGGCATCGCGCAGCCCATGGATGCGAGCAACACGCCCAATGCCAGCACCCTCACATCGGCCTCGGGCGGCGTCCTCGCGTTCGAGCAATATCCGGCCTGGCGAACGAATGCCAATACCACCATGGCGCGAAATACGATACACCAGGCCAAACGACGGTACCATGAACTTCTGGAGCCAGGCCCAGCCCCAGGCCGCCCCTGCCCATCCTGACGGGGCCCCGCCTCGGGCCCCGTCCCGGTCTAGATCAATTGACCGGCATGGCTGCCGGCGCAGTCAGGCTCAGGTGGTTCAGGCCGAAGTAGCCTGAGGCCACGTAGAGGTCATCTCCAAAGGCCTGCATGGTGTTGGCCCATCCCAGGGTGCGCAAGAACTGAACTCCAGTGGGCTGAGCCGGCTTGGACACGTCCACCGCCAGGATGCCATCACCTGACAAATTGAGGAACAAGCGGCCCTGTTTGGCGCCCATGATTTGCAGGTTGTACGCCTTGGTGGCCTGGTCGTAGAGCGTGGCGAAGGCGTTGTTGCTCAGGTCGTAGATCATCAGGCGATCGGACGTGGTCTGCCAGTCCGGGGTGCTACTTGCGGCGCCGGTGCCCCCGATCGAGTCGACCGCTATTCCCCCACCGTAGTTGTAGCCGTAGCCCCAGTAGCTCTGCTCGCCCGTCATGTACATGGTGTTGCCTGCGACGGTTAGACCGGCCAGGTAGATATTGCTGAACACCTTGGTGTCCAGCAACTCCGCGGCGGGCTTCCCGCCCACGCTCACCTGGCGCAAGAGGTTCAGACGGGTATCAGGCCGATAGTATCCGGAGCCATCCTTCGTGGCTGGCGGGATGTAGACGTACTGCTGGTCCTGAGTCATGAAACTCCTGCTACCCAGGGACGGCGCCCATGTGCGCACCAGCGGGCCGGGCACGTTGATCTTTTCCGCCGCCGCAAAGCTGCTGCCTGACTTGTTCCAGCGCTGGGCGTAGTACTTGTATTGGGTGAAGATGTAGCCGTCACTGCCCTTGAACTCGCCCACTGGCTCGCGCAGACCCAGGTAGAAACCAGTCGGGTCTATCGGATCACCCACCAGGTTGTACCCGTACCAGTCGGTCGTGGAACTGGGCAGCGTCACTTGCTGGATGCTGGGCGTGTTGGCATCGGTCAGATCCAGGTACACCATGCCTGCCGAGTACGTGTACGTGTTGTTCGCGTTGTCGTAGTTGTACCCCTCGTTGACTGTCACCAAGCCACTCTCCACCTCGGTCCAGTTGCCGTATCCACTGAACCAATAGCCCCAATAGCCCTCCCATCCACACCAATACGGGTAGTACGGGATCACGCTACTCGGGATGATCATCGAGCCTCCCCGCTGCGGATGCGTCGGGTCGGTCAGGTCGTAGACCAGAACCTGGGTTTGCTGTTGATAGTAGTAATTGTATCCGGTCTTCGTGTCGTAGGGCAGATAGCGGAAGAGGAGCAACTGGTTGCCGTGCTTGATTGCCTGCTGCACCTGCCCCACCGCGAAGCTGGCCACAGGGGATGCGCCCTCGAGATCGCCGCCGGCCGCAAGAACCCTGAACTGCGACACATCCTGATTGGAGCTGTAGTAGTAGCTGGGCTGTGACTGAACCTGCGTCACCAGGTAGTTGCCGAACTGGAAAACTTGATTGTAGTAGGGAGCGATTTCGATGATTGATTGCAGCTGCGGATTGGCAAGGTCCTGTATGTTGGCAATCGAGGCATGGGTGTCGGACAGGTTGACCATCATGCGCTGGCCGGTGGCCTGGTGCCCGAACACGATGGTGCGGCGGACTTCGCCGTTGGGGTGAATGAAGGTGCCGTAGTTCTGCAACACGGTCTGCTGGGTCGGATCCTTGGTGTCGTCGTACTTGGTGAGATCCCACGCCATGATCCCTACGGCGCTCTTGAACTGCTGCCACCACCAATCGTCGTTGGGATCGCTCTTGGTCCAGTAGTACACCGGCACAGTCACCACGTTGGCCGTGCTGTCGGAGTACATGCCAATCATCTTGTGCGCCTGGTCAAGGTTCCAGGTGATTTCCGAACCCACCCACTCGGCGTTCTGCACTGCCACGCACTGGCGTTGCACCAGCCGAATCTTGGTCAGATCGCGAACGTCGATGATGCTGGCCGCGATGTTGGTCGGCCGGGGGCCATTGGGATCCTGCAAGCCGGCGCAGGTCGAGCTGTTGTCCTGGCCGATGGCCAATAGGAAGTTGTTGTTGTCGCCGATCAGGCGGAACACGCTCATGCTGCCGGACAGGCCGTTCACCGCCGATAGAATCTTTAGATTCTTTGGGTCAGCGAAGCTGAGGGCGTAGAGCGGGTCAATCCTCTGCGAGGTGACGGCGTAGGCCACATTCCGGGTCACATCGAAGGTGCTGCCAGCCACCGTCTCATTCTGATCCCCGAAGTCCAGGCTGGCCTGCAGGGTTGGGTTGTTGCTGTCGGTGATGTCCCAGGATTGGAGGGTATTCTGGGTGTACGAGTCACCCGCGCAATTGGAATAGGTCCAACCCTGACGCGCAAAGATCCCGTAGAAGGTGCCCGTCTGCTTGGTCGTGTCGAAGACATAGGTCATCTTGAATTGGTCGCCGATTCGGCCGGCGGCCTCGAAGCGGGTGTACAGGCTGATGGTCCCCTTGGGATCGCTCACGTCGATGATCGACACCACAGACTGTTGCTGGCTGTAGGATGCGCCACAGTTGTAGTACCCGTTGTTGATCGAGCCGGTCGAGGTATATCCCCACACCGACCAGTTCTCGTCCACCATGAGCGCATTGGATGTCGCCGAAATGGCTACGTCGCTGAAGCTCTTGCTGTAGTTGTAGAGGCCCTTGGGATCGCTGACCTGGACGTTGCCACCCTGGAAGATCTTAAGCTGACCTACCTGCTTGAGCACCTTCGGGTCGGACACGTCAAAGGAGTAGACCCAGGCCTGCTCGGGCTGCGGGTCGCTCGCCATCTGGTAGCCCCAGCCCCAGTAGTAGGACGACGAAACGTAGGAAACTAGATAGATGGTGTTGTCGATCTTGCGGGAAACGCCCTCGCGCAACTCGCCGATGATGTCCACCGTGCTGAGCACTTGCGGCTTCGTCAGATCGGTGACGTCGATGGCCACCAATTGCGAAACATAGTGCCGGTCGAACTGAAGCTTGCCATTGACCTGGGTGAGATAGAGGGCATCGCTGAGCAGGGCGTACACCGTGTTGCCCGCGACGAACATCTCGATGGGATAGCCATAGACCGGCAGGCGTGAAAGCTGCTTGGGGTTCTTGGGATCGGTCAGATCGTAGATGATGAGGCCGCGGTAGGTGTTGAAGTAGAAGAGCCGGTCATTGTCGATGCGGTAGATGTCCGCTTCCTGGACTGTGGCATCGCGGCCGCTCGGGGCAGCCGGAACTGCGGGCTTGCTGCTGTCAGTAGTCTCGGCCCCGCCGGCTGAGGCCATGGGAGCCCCGTTTGCCACTCCAAAGCTCTGGCCTGGACCGCTCGCCGTTTGCTCGGTCGTGAACTCGGTCTGGCCGGGGGTCACCTTGCCCGCGTCGCCGATGTCCCCTGGGGGTGGCCCGCCAGAGTCGGGAGTGCTGACCGAACTCTTTGAACCGGCACAAGACGCCGCAAAGCCTGCGGCCAAGAACGCGAAAAGCTTTAGGGATGAGCGCATGGTAGGCCTCCGGCCTAGACAGACTAGCAAGGCTCGTGCCGCACCCTTGACCCGCGACAAATGAGGGCCACGCGGGCTTGACCCTCAGAAAACCGGGACGTGCCCCGCCCTGCCTATCGAAAATTCGCGTACCCCATGACAGGGGCGTCACGGACCTGCTGGGGCGACCGCAGGTCTCCCCTACGCCCTGCGCATACCACCCGCATCACGCCTTGTGCGTGGGCGGCAGAACCTGGCACACTGACCCCCGATGACAGACCGCGTTCGCGGCCCCATCGTTTGGTTCACTGGTCGCCCGGCCAGCGGCAAGAGCACCTTGGCCACAGCGCTGCACCCGATGCTGGAATCGCGCTGGCCCGTGGAAATCCTCGACGGCGACGAGGTTCGCGCTTGGCTGTCCGACGACCTCGGTTTTTCTCGCGCCGATCGCGACCACAACATCTCGCGCATCGCCCAGGTCGCCTGCCTGCTGGCCCGCAACGGCGTGGCCGTGCTGGTTGCCGCCATCTCGCCCTTCGCGGCCGCACGAGCGCAAGCCCGCGCCCTGGCCACCCCCCAAGCCATCCCTTTCTTCGAAGTCTTTGTCAGCGTGCCCCTTGCCGTCGCCACCCAGCGTGACCCCAAGGGAATGTACCATCAAGCCCAGGTGGGCCAGATTGCGAACTTCACCGGCTTGTCCGATCCCTACGAAGAGCCCGAGCACCCAGACCTGATCATCCACACTGACGCTGAGTCCGTTGCAGCGAGCACCGATCGTGTCGCGGCCGCGTTGCGCGCCCGGGGATTGATCTAGCTCTCCGGCGACGTGAAGCTGAAGGGATAGAGAACGATGGCGACGCCCCCGCCTGTTGGCTTGGGGAATTCCCAGCGGCGGACGGCATTGACCACACAGTTCTCGACGCGCGCGTCGTCCATGCTCGTGCTCTGCATGACCGACGTGATGACCTGTCCCACGGGCGAGATGGCGAATTGCACGGAGATGCGTCCCGCCAGCGTCGGCTTTCTCGCCAGTTCCTGGTCGTAGCAGAACTTCACCTCGTTCATGTGCTGGTGGACGATGCGACGGATGATTTCCTTGTCCAGCGAACCGTGCACTTTGACTGTGCCAGGGACGACCTCGGGAACGATGATGCGCCGGGGTCTGGTGAGCAGGCCGACCTGCCGACCGTACTCGTTCCCGCCGCCGGTATCGCGACCAGCCGAGCCGATGGTGTTGAGGGTGCCGGTCCCGAGCGTGTTCTCTCCGGTCCCGCCGCCGCCCGGTCCGGTTCCCAATGGACCCAAGCCGCCCAGGCCGGCCGCGTCGCCGATCTGCGCGCCGATCAAGTGGCCGAGCGCGTCCTCTGGATCATTTCCCAGCGCCATACCGCGACCGAAGATCGACGCCATCTTAGAGCCCTGCTTGTTCATGATTCCGAGAATGCCGGTGTTGCGTGCATTTTCGGCTGCCGCTTGCTTGCTCATCTGCGGCTTCGGGTTGTCCTGCGGCCCCTTGATTCCGGAACGCTTATTGGTCTCAGCAGACTTCTTGTCGCCCATCCTCCCGGAATCACCCGCATGCGCTTTGCCCTCGTCGCCGCGCGGGTCGGGCCGTTTGGCCGTCAGCCAGTCCGGCATTTGCTCCTCAACCGGCGGCATGGTGACCGAGGGCAAGTAGTTCTTGTCCCAGTTCAGCGATTGCAGTGACAAGGATCGCGTGTCCGGTGGAACTGCGAAGAGTGCCAGCAAGAACAGACCCAACACCATGGCCGCAGCCGCGGTGTACTTGTGCTCGGCCCAGCGCAGATCGAACCAATGCCTCGGCACCTGCTCGGCCTTGGTGGTGCGGCCGAGCACGAACACCACCTGCCCGCAATCCACGCGCGCCCGGCTGTGCGGCGGCAGGGTGAAGCTGCCACCGCGCCCGCGCATGTAGTCCTGCAACTGCACGGTGTGCCCGTCGATACACAGCTCGCCGCCCATCTGCGGCGTCACGTTCACTAGATAGTCCTGGCCCCGTGCAGTCACCAGGGGCAACGAAGCGCCGCCAATCATTTCCTGCGCGACCGGCGCATCGACGTCCTCAGCTGCGCCAATCACGTATTGCACTGGCCGCGCCCGTCTGCCTGCGCCGCCGGGCTCGTCCAGAAGTCGGGTGCCGATGAGCTGGCCACGAAGGAGCGTCTGCACCTCCAGGCTTTGCAGCAGCGGCTCGTCTCGATACACGTCTGTCGTTGTCGCGATGGTGGACATGGCGAACTCCTCGCGTTGGGCTCGCGTGCTGCGGTCTCCGCACGGCGAGCGGTTGCGGCCCAGGTACCGGCGCTCGCGCTACCGGCGATTCGGGCCTTCAACTCAACTGACAACCCAGCGGAGGCTAGGTTTCAAGGAAGTGGTGCTATCTCACCAAACAAGCCGCTACCGTGTCGTTGCTGGCTTCGTCGACCAGCACGAAGCTGCCAGTGGCCCGGTTGTCTTGGTAGCGGTCCAGGCACAGGGGCTGGTCGCAGTGAAGCTCGATGCGGCCGATGTCATTGCAGGAAAGCGCGGGCGGATTGGACTGACGGCTGAGGGTTTGCATGTCGAAGCGGTAGTCGATCCGGCTGACTGTGGCTCGCGTTTGTCTTGGCCCGTGCAGCAGCCGCAGGTTCCTGCCGGCAATCAGCGGCTCCTCGCCAAACCAGCAAACCATGGCGTCTACATCGCGGCGCAAGTCAGGACGGTTGTGCACGCGCACCAGCATGTCCCCGCGCTGAACGTCTACGTCGCGGTCAAGTTCGACAGCTACCGACAAGGGCGCGCGCGCCTCGGCGACGGACCGGCCCGCCACGGTCAGGCCCGCGACCGCCGCGCAGGCGCCTCCAGGCAGCACAGCCACTTCGTCGCCCACTCGCACGTGACCACTTCCCAGGCGGCCCGCCCAGGTGCGCGGGCCCAGCGCAATTTGCAGTGGCAAGCGGCAGTCCACCTGGTTGATGTCGCTGGCGATGTGGACCTCTTCCAGGTGGCGCAGCAACGGCGGCCCCTGATACCAGGGCATGGTGGCCGACCGCTCGACCACGTTGTCGCCCAGCTTGGCGCTCGTGGGAATCACCGCCACGTCGTGAATGGCAACCTTCTGCGAGAATGCCTCGAACTCTACGCGCACTCCATTGAACGCAGCTTGGGCGAAGTCCACCAAGTCCATCTTGTTCACGCACAGGACCAGGTGCGGAATACGAAACAGCGAGGCCAGAAAGCAATGTCGTCGCGTCTGTTCCACCAGCCCGTGGCGCACGTCCAGCAGAACCACCGCGAGATTCGACGTGGAAAGGCCGGTCACCATGTTGGACAGATAACCAAGATGCCCTGGGCAGTCGGCCAGAATGAAACGCCGTCTTTCCGTCGAGAAATAGCGATAGGCCACGTCGATGGTGATGTTCTGCNNGCGATAGGCCACGTCGATGGTGATGTTGTGCGCACGCTCGGCGCGCAGCCCATCAGTGGCAAAGGCCAAGTTGAGGCCTTGCTCGCCCTGCCCGGCTGACTCGCGTCGCAGCGAATCCAGTTGGTCATCGAGCAGCGCCCGACTGTCGTGCAACAGCCGGCCGATGAGCGTGCTCTTGC
>PMBY01000189.1 GCA_003153875.1 Myxococcales bacterium
CCGTTTGCTGTCGTCGCCGGCGCGTTCATGGTGCAAGAGCTGGCCAAGCTGCGCCGAATTCCCCGGGCTGCTTGAGCAGCACGGCGTCGTAAACACGGCTCGCGACCGGTCACGGAATCTTGATCCGCTTTGGGGATTCCCTGGCAGAATCCCTGGCCGGAAGGTAGGGGCCGATGAAGAACAGATCCATAGCTTGGGTGGCAGTCTTCTCTTTGGCTGGCGTCGTCGGTTTCGCGCTGCTCGCGCGCTCCGGGGCGAAAGCCGGCGCGCTCGCCGGTCCGGCCGCAGCGGGCTGCATCGACCTGGACGGTGACGGCTACGGCATCGGCTGCGCCGCCGGACCGGACTGCAACGATCGCGATCCGGCCATCCACCCGGGCGCGACTGAGATGTGCAATTTCAAGGATGATGACTGCAACGGATTGGTCGACGATGTCGCCGAATGTCCTGCGCTGGCGCTCGATCCAAGCCCCGTGCGCGTGCCGGAGGGATCCTTCTTGATGGGCAGCGAGTCGGGCGCGGCGGACGAGAAGCCGGTTCACCGCGTACAAGGCTCGGCCTTTGTCATGGATCGCTACGAGGTCACCAACGCGCGCTACCACGCGTGCGTGCGGGCAGGTGCGTGCGGGGCGCCCTCGCTGTCGAGCTCCAATTCGCGGACGCACTATTTCGACAATCCCGTCTTCGCGGACTATCCCGTGGTTCTCGTGTCATGGAAGCAGGCCGTGAAGTTCTGCACCTTCGCGGGCGGCCGATTGCCCAGCGAGGCGGAGTGGGAGCGCGCCGCGGCCGGGAGCGATGCCCCGCGCACCTATCCTTGGGGTGACAGCCCACCGGACTGCAGCAAAGCCAATTTCGCCGGTTGCGTGGGCGACACGGATCGCGTGGGCCGTCGCCCAGCGGGCCAGAGTCCCTACGGCGCCTTCGACATGGCGGGCAACGTCTGGGAATGGACCGCGGACTGGTACGACGCCAGCTACTATCGCCAAAGCCCCAGCCAGGATCCAGTTGGTCCCGCGACTGGCACTTTGAAAGTCGTGCGAGGCGGTTGCTGGATGAGCGGGGAAAACTCGCTGCGCACCACCTGCCGCAAGGCCGAGTTGCCCGACCTGTGGGCGCCCAACGTTGGCTTCCGTTGCGTCTATGCGGAGGTGCGGCCATGAGAGCTCGGCTCGCGCTCGCCGCTGGCCTCCTGGTGTCGCTCGCCGGTCGCGTGGCCTGGCCCTGCGGCGGGGGGTTTGGTACGGGCATCGCAGTGAACCCACAACAGGACATCATCATCGTGTGGAAGGACGGGGTGGAGACCTACGTGTTTCAGCCCATCTTTTGCGGCACGGCGACCGACTTCGGCTTGATTCTGCCTGTGCCCTCCGAGCTATCCCAGATGCCCGCCCTGGCCAATCAGCAGGCCTTCACCACCGCCATCGCCTCGTCGGAGCCCAAAAAGGTCAAGGTGTCATCCTCCAGCGGCATCGGCTGCGGCTCGTCGGCCTCGGGAGGCGCGATGAACAGGGACAGCGTCCCCACCGTGGTGGCCAGCGGCCGGGTCGGCTTCCTCGACTGGGTCCAGCTCAAGGCACAGACCGAGGCTTCCTTCACGGACTGGCTGACGGCCAATGGCTATCCCTATTCCACGACGTCGGCCACGGTGTTTTCCTACTACGTGCAGAAGGGCTGGTACTTCCTGGCCTTCCGGATCAGCCAGGGGGTCGCGCCCGATGGCGGAACGCTGTGCACGGCCCTGGGTCCGATCGCGTTCGCTTTTCCCACCCCGACGCCAGTCGTGCCCTCGCGCATGGCAGGCGCGGGCTCGCCAATCGCGGGCTCGAGCGCGAGCCTGTACGCCTGGCGAATCTTCGGGATTAGCTACGGCGACGTGCAGCTGGGGTCGGGATCGAATCTCAGGTACTCGGGACTCATCAATGACAGCGACCTTCCCCCGCTCGCCGGCCTGGCCCAAACCGGCGATCGCCTGACCCGGTTGAACATCACCTTCGACGCCAATACGGCGAGTGCGGACGTTGACCTGGGGATGGTCCCCGCCAGCGACTATCGCGCGACCGAATACGTGCCCGACGACTCCGACAGCGTGTGCTCCATGACCAGAACCTCGAGGTCGGGCAGCAGCTTCATGCTGCCCCTGTTCGCCCTCGTGCTTGCTGGCCTGGTTTGCTGGCGACGCCGGCGATAGGCGGCCGCTCCCGCGCGAAGTCACGGCCGCGATTTTCCAGGCGAGTGCAGAATCGCCGGCGATTTGTGGAGGCTATTGCGTCGCGGGTGGGCCGCCTTCGTCAGCGCGCCGCCTGCCACAGTTCGCGCCAGGGCAGCCACGTGGCGAGTTTTCCATTCGGCGCCGTCCACACTGCGCGCAGTTTGCCTGCGGCCACGACCAGTGGCCGGCTGGCGTTACGGCTGTCAACCAAGAGTCCGTAGGGTCCGGATCGCAGGAGGGCAGGCGACCAGGCGGTCGCACCGGGCACAAGCTCGGCAAAACCCTCGCACTTCGATTCATCGCATTCCCGGTGCCGCAGCCGCCGGGGAACGCGGCAAATCGCAACACGGCCGTTGACAAGGGTGTGGTCGGAGACGGAGGTGATCTCGAAGAGGACGCGAGTATCCTCGCCCAGATTCATGTCGTCGGGCCGGCAGCGCCCCGACACATCGCAGTCGGCGGCTGCTGCCACCGCGCCAGGGTCGATGACGCCAAATCGCGGATCGCGGGTCGCGCCCACGGCGTAGAGTCCGTCAGCGAAACGCGCGCGCCGCCGAATGATGTTGCGGCCGCCGCAATCGACGTCTTCGCAATAGTCCATGTGGGGAAAGCCGATGCGGGTCCCACGCGCCGCGATTCGCTGCCACCCCTGGTCGGGCGACAGCTCCCACACCAGCGCGATCGCGGTAGTTTGGGCGCCGAAGATCGGGTGGCGCACCACAAACGGCAACGGCGCCATGGAGTAGGGCTTGCCTTCGTACTCGACGTTGCGAGGGGCCTCTTCTCCCAACGCATCGTCACCGACCAGCGGCAGCGAGCGCCCCGCGCGCAGACGCCCGGTTGTGCTCGAGATCCACCACGCAATCTCAGTCGCGGCTTCGGCGTCCACCCCTTCCGGAACGGTCATCGGCATTTCGGCAGGCGCCATGTCGTGCGGTTGAGCGGGCCGATCCCAGGCGAGTTCCCAGACCCTTCCGTCGCGCTCGAACAGGGCACGGCGGCCGCGACGATCCCAAAGAACTCGGCTTGGACAAGTGGGGGTGTCGGCCAGCTTGCGGGTCTGCCCCTGTGTGGGGTCGAAGAACGACCAGGCGCAGCCGGTGGAAGAGGGCTGAAGCCAGGAGACAATCGGACGGTCGGGGAGCTTCTGTGAAGCGGCTTTGGTCTCGGGTGCATCCGGTGTGGCAGCCGCAGCAATAGAGAGAGAGGCCACAAGCGAGCCAAAGCAGGCACAGCAGAACAGGCCCGCGCGCGGCGGCCGGCCGGGACGTTCCACACCGCTGCAAGAGTCACCAAGGGTGTGGGTTGTGGCGAACACCGAACGAGTCTACCTCAGCCGCGGCCACCCCAGATCTCCGGAAACCGGGCGGGAAAGTCGTGGTCATGTCGTGCTCGAGTCTCAGAAAACCGGGGCGCACCCTCGAAAGGACGCGGGATTTCCCGACGGCGATTGGCGGCACGCATGTTGCTTGGGTGGTCCGCGGAGGAACCACCATGGCAAAGCTTGCAACGTCTTGGCTTCTCTTGGGACTGGTGGGTGTTGCGCTGTCTGGGTGCAGTAGCAGCAGCGGCTCAAGCCTTTCCAATGGCGAGAGCATGGCCCCGGCCATCGGGGGCTCCGCAAACAGCGGCGGCCCCAGCGGGACTGGGTACACGACCGCGCCCAGCGCCTCAGGGGGCGGGTACTTTTTCGCAGCCGGGGGCTCAACCTCCGGAATAATGGGCGCGGGCGGCGCAACCTACTCCCCCGGACCAGCGCCAACCTACGTGTCCGGCGTCGTCGCATTGGGCGGGTCGTCCTCCGCGCCCGCCACCAGCGCTCTATCAACTGCGTCTGACGTGGTTTCTCCCCCACCCGTCACAGTTCCAGGTGTCAACCCGTTCGTGCTCGCCGCGCACGACCCATTCTCGACTTTTGGCGCCGACGTGGACACCGCCAGCTACGATGTGTTCCGCCTGTACGCCCGGCAGGGTACCTTGCCACCGGCCACCGGGGTGCGACTCGAGGAATACGTCAACTACTTCTCCTACGACTACCCGGCGCCGGCCGTGGACGGGCCCCATCCTTTCTATATTTCACTGGCTGCGGCTCAGCAGGTGTTCGATCGGCCGACCACCCTCCTGCGCGTCGGGATCCAGGCGACCAACCCGCCGCCCTATACGAAGAAGCCGGCCAATTTGGTTTTCCTGCTCGACGTGTCGGGAAGCATGGATGACCCGGTGAAGTTGCCTCTCATCAAGACCATGATGGTTCAGGCGCTCGACGTTCTGGATCCCACCGATACCGTGGCAGTGGTGACCTACTCGGACACCGCGACGGTCAGGTTGACCCCGACGCCGGTTTCCAGCCGGCAGACCATCGTGAACGTGATCGACGGTCTTTTCGCAGGGGGCAGCACAGCCGGTGCGGACGGTATGGGTCTAGCCTACCAGCAAGCCACCAATGGCTTCATCCCCGGCGGGATCAATCACATCGTGATGTGCACCGACGGCGACTTCAACGTGGGGCCATCCAGCACCTCGGAACTGCTCACCCTGATCAGGCAGAAACGTCAGACGGGCGTCACGCTGACGGTGCTGGGGTTCGGCAGCGGCAACCTGAACGATGCCATGATGGAATCCGTGGCCGATGCCGGCAACGGCATCTACAGCGTCATCATCGACGGCGACCATGCCCAGCAGTACGTGCGCAACAAGTTGCTGGCCACCATTGTCCATGTGGCCAAGGACATGAAGATCCAGGTCGAATTCAATCCCGATCTGGTCTATGCGTACCGCCTGCTTGGGTACGAAGATCGCGACATCGCGGATGCCAACTTCCGCAACGACATCATCGACGCGGGTGAAGTAGGCGCCGGCCATCGCGTGACTGCACTCTATGAGCTGGTGCTGACCGGCGGCACAATCCCGAGCCGGACCGGCGCCCCGACGCCGGAGGACGGGCCACCCTCGACCCTGGCGCGCGAGATTGCGACCACGGATCTGGCGCTGGTCAAAGTACGCTACAAGGCCGTGGACGCCACTGATCTCACGCCTGCCCTGGAGGTATCGACCACACTGCCGGCGGACGCGCCCCAGGCCTGGCTCGACGTCGCGGATCAGGATCTGCGCTGGGCGACAGCCGTGGCAGCGCTGGCCGAGATTCTCAAGGGCAGTCCCTACGCGGACAAGACCTTCCTGCCCGCGATCCGTTCGATCTGCGCGGCACAAGCCACCCGCGATGCGGATCGACAGGAATTCGACACCCTGCTTGAAAAGATAGTCCCGCTGCTTTAGCAGCAGCCTCGATCGAGCGCCTCAGCGCACGCATCTCACGTTGGCGGTCGGAAAGTAATTCCAGGCGCCAACTGCACCATAGTTGGGCCCGGTGAAGCCATCGCAGTAGCTTAATCCCCACGCCTCGCCCTGCACCGGCGCGACCGCCAATTCAGCCGCCCAGAACCAGTATTTCGGATCTTTGCAGCCGTTCGGATTGTTCGGGAATGCAGTACGATTGACCGCGCCGCCGACAAGGCCTTCATTGACGGTGGAGGCTAGTTCGTTGAGCGCCGGAACGCGCCAGCCCGTGTGCCCATTGAGAGTCAAGCTTGCGCAGTAGGCGGCAGCATCCGCGTGTGCCAAGAGCGTCGGGGAGTAGCCTTGTTGCCAGGTGAGCCCCGTATAGTTGTCTTGCACTTCGCCGGTAGGCGGGGCCCCGATGATCGTGTAGTGATTGGGCGGTTCAACAGCGAGCACATTGGGGGCCTCGCCGGTGCCGTTGCCCCGCACACAGCGCGAGACTTGAGTTGCGGTGGTCAGCGGCATCGCGTTGCTGGTGAGTCCGTTACCACCATAGGTCCAGGCGAGGTTCGCGTTGTTAATCCCCATGATGGTTTCATACCAATACGAACCCGTGGCAAAGCTTCCGCCGTTGATGGTGAAGATGGACGCAAAGCCCTTGTTTCCACGAGTGACGTCAACGATGGATGCCATCTCGATGCGCGTCGGCAAACGCCAATCATTGAACCCTGCCCAGTTGCTGGCGGCCAGAGCCGCGCAACGATCGGAATTGGCTTGCCAGTCGCCTTGTGTCGCAACATTGGATTTCTCCCACACGAGGCAGGTGATGTTGTCGAGCACCGCACCGTTGCCTAGATCGGCATAGCTCTGGTGATTGGGCGCATCCGTCTCGCTCGCTGGAGTTGGCATCCTCCAACAAGCCCACTTGTGCGAGCCGCAGGTGGCGGGCTGGCATGTTCCTGGGATCCCTGTGCCGGTGGTTCCGCCGGTCGTCACGCCGCCGGTTCCAGCCGCGGCGCTTGATCCACCACCGCTGCTTGATGCTCCGGCCACTCCACCGCCCGAAGTCGCGGCCCCACCCGTTCCCAAGCTCCCGCCGGAGCCCTTGGCACCTCCTGCCGCCGTCGCGCCGCCACTACCATTGCTCCCGCCGCTACTTTGCGTCCCGCCCGTGCCAATCGAGCCACCGTTTCCTGTGGAGCCGCCACTTGTTGACGCCGCGCCCGTCCCTTGTGCCCCACCGGATCCACCCCCGGCCTTGGTAGACGCCCCACACCCGGCCAGAACCAGTCCGGCCACCACACCCAAGACGAGCGCAAGATTCGAATCAGGTTTCATCCTCCTTCTCCCGGCTATTTGAGCAGAATCGCGCCCGAGCCTGGCGCCAGTGAAAATGACGTCACAGACGTGTTTGCCACAGTGGCTGGCACGGCGCCGTCGGCGGGAACCGCACCGCCGCCTTGTGGATCGATCCGCTGCATGGGCGCGGCCAGCGTGACCGAAATGGCCGCGGTTCCCGGGTTGAGCAGCACGCTGCCTTTGGCGAAGTCTCGGCGGTACACGCCTTGCCAAGCCAGCGCATCCACGTTGCTTGGCCCGGCCACAGGCGCGCCCAGATCGATCTCCCACTCGGGGTACCATTCCAACGTGCTGTCGGCGAAGTAGAACAGATAGGTCCGGCTGCCCTTCACCAGCAGGTAGTTGGCCAGGTAGTACAGCCGTCGTTGCACGTCGCTGGTGCCGGACAAATAGTTCTGCTCGATAACGATCTTGCCGGCCGCAGCGATGGCCATGAGCTGATTGGTCGACGCCTTCCAGTCAGCCAGAGAGAAGCTCGGATCGGCAAAGCCCTCGGAAAAGATGCCGGCGGTTCGTGTGTAATCGCTGTTGTCCCACGTGGTGGTGAACGCGCTGGTGTTCGGGATCAGCGGAGTACCGTTGGCCGCCAGCGAGCCGTTCAGTTGCGCAATCCAGGTGTCCCAGGCCGCGATCCAGGTCTGGCCGCCCAGCTCGCTGAAAACCTGATCGCGGGCCGCGGTGCCGGCCAGGCGGCTGTCGTCGCGCGAGCACTCGCCCTGCAGCAGCGCGGGCGAGGCCGAATCCAGAAACACGCCATCGTATTCGCCGACCGCGCTCTGCTGGGCGATAGAATCGGACCAATACGCGGCAAACCCGGGATCCGAGACGTTCATGAGCAGCTTGCCGTCGGAGCTGCTGGCCACACGGCCGCCGCTGGCATTGTGCCAGAACCAGCTCTCGTGCGTGGTCACCTCCGGGTAGTCGTTCGACCAGTGCAGCCCGTCGGTGATGAAGGTGACCGAGGGCGCCGACTGCCACATGGCCAGGTGGTAGTGCAACACCACGAAATTGGGATTGAGCGCACGCAAGGCGCGGGTGGTTCCCAGCACCAGCTTCTGGCTGCCCACGTAATGGGTGGCGGCAAACTGCTGCTGCTGCGCCGTCATGTTGGGAAGTTGGTCGGACAGGATGGCGATGGTCGCGGTGGTATCGGGGAAACGGCTGGCCGTGGGCGCCGGGACTTCGACCGCAACCTCGGTCCCCGTACCACTGTCCCGGCTCCCCGGAGCTGCGGCCGGGTTGTCGCGGCCGAAATCCGCAGACTGCGCCGGCAGCTCGACCGCACCGTCGGGTGGACCGGCGTTCCGCGCCTGCGAGGAACCACCGCAAGATAGACCAAGGAGCAAAGGGTACACGAGCATCCAAACCTTCATAAGGAATAGGATACAGCGCCCGCCTGCCCCGTGTCCGTCTCTGGACTCGGTCTTTGCGGTACGCGGTGGGCCAGTGCAGCGTTCATCAGACTCCCGTGACGCTGCGATTGGGAAGGCACGCCAATTCTGTGCTAGAAATCCCAACTACTTGGACTTGGCGTGACCCCGGGTGCACACCTTGTTCGGCACCGGGCGCCCGAGCGGAAAACATAGGGAGATCTCATGCACGCACTGCCTGATGCGCTGGTCGAGCGCCTGAGGAACCGACAGGCCGTTCTGGTGGCTGGTGCTGGCTGTTCGGAGCTGGCCCAACTTCCTGGGTGGGCCGCTCTCGGCCAGTGCTTCCTCGAATGGGTGGCCGACGACGCGGACAAGGCCGCACTTTCCGATCTTCTG
>PMBY01000152.1 GCA_003153875.1 Myxococcales bacterium
TCCTTGCCCGGCTTGAGGCCGAATTCCTCGGCGATGGTTACCGAAACCGCGGGCGCGTGTTGCACGACCACGTACTTGTTGGGGTCGGACAGCGCCGCCACAACTTCACTGAGGTAACTGTGCTCGGTCAGGGCTGCCGTGGGGCAGGCCAGGATGCACTGACCGCAGTTGATACACGACGACACATTGAGGCCAGTCTCGAACGCCGTGCCCACCACCGCCTTGGGACCGCGGTGGATGAAGTCGATGGCCGAGACGCCCTGGATCTCCTCGCACACGCGCACGCAGCGGCCACACAGCACGCACTTGTCCGGGTCGCGCACGATGGAGGGCGACGACACGTCCATGTCGCGGTTGTTTTTCTTGCCGATGTAGTGCCGCTGGCGCACGCCGAATTCGGCGGCCAGCGACTGCAAATCGCAGCGCTGGTTGCGGGTGCAATACAGGCAATCATCGGGGTGATTGGAGAGCAGCAGTTCCACAATCGTGCGCCGGGCCGCCAGCACCTTGGGCGAGCGGGTCTTGATCTTCATGTCCTTGCCGACCGGGAAGGAACAGGACGGCACCAGGCCAGGCGCCCCCTCCACTTCCACGATGCACAAACGGCAGGCACCGCTGGGGGGCAGGCCTTCCATGTGACACAGGGTCGGCACATGCACGCCTTCGCGCCTCAACACCGAAAGAATAGTCTCGCCCCCGTTGGTCTCGACCGGCTTGCTATCAATTTCAATAGTAAACATCGTGTATTCCTCGCGATGACTCAGGTTCAGTGCAAGGGCCGCGTGAAATCGAGATCGCAGCGCAAGCAGCGCCGCGCCTCGCATTGGGCCGCCTCTTCCGAGATGCACAACTCGACCTCGGCGAAATTCCCTCGGCGCTCGGCCACCGGCAGGTGGGGTTGCTGCACCCGCGCGGCCATCACGTCGCCTTCTTCTTCCTCCCCGGCCACTTGTACCGGCTCGACGTAGAAGGACGGCAACTTCACCTTGGGCAACTGCTTGAGCAGCTTGCCGCTGACGAAGTTCTGCAGCATGACTGCGGCACTCTTGCCTGCGGCGATGGCCTTGATCACCGTGCTCGGGCCCGAGGTCACGTCGCCCCCGGCGAACACGCCGGGACGACTGGTGGTGAATGATTCGGGGTTGACGGTCACGGTTCCCCAGCGCGTGGTCTTCAGATCCTTGAGCCCCACGCCTTCAGGCTGCTCGCTGATGGCCACGATGAGCGTGTCCAAGTCCACCACATGTTCCGATCCCGGAATCGGCACTGGTTGCTGGCGGCCTGAATCGTCGAGCGGTCCCAGCTCGTTGTTGATGAACTTCACACCGCTGAGCTTGCCGTCTTTGACCACGACCCCGATAGGAGCCACCAGCGGCTTGAGCACGATGCCCTCGGCCAAGGCAGCCTCGATCTCCTCGCCGTAAGCCGGCATTTCCGCGCGTGTGCGGCGGTAGAACACGGTCACGCCGGTCACGCCCTTCTGGCGGAAGGCCACACGGGCGGCGTCGATGGCGGAATTGCCGCCGCCGACGATTCCCACCCGACCCTTGGCCAGATGCTTGCCTTCCAGGTTGTAGGCCTTGAGGAACTTGATGCTGGGGAGCACGCCCTCGGCATCGTCGCCGGTCAGGCCCAGCCGCTTGCTCTCGTGCGCGCCGGTGGCCACGTACACCGCCTTGTAGCCGTCCTTGTCCATCAAAGAATCGATGGTGAAGTCCTTGCCCAAGGTCTGATTGAGCTTGAGCTCGACGTTGACGTTCAACAAAGAATCGATCTCCTTCTGCAACGTCTCGCGCGGCAAGCGGTACTCGGGAATGGCCGAGACCAACATGCCGCCGGCCTTGGATTCGCGCTCGAACACGGTGACCCGGTTGCCCAGCGCGCCCAGGTAGTGGGCCGCGGTCAGCCCCGACGGGCCTGCGCCGATAACCGCGATCTTGGGCGCGTTTGCGCCCGCGACCTTGACCAGTTCCTTGTACGAATCGGGAGCCACGCGATCCACGATGAAGCGCTTGAGGGTGCGCACCGCTATCGGCTCGCCGCCGGTGGCGCCCGCGCGGCACATCGACTCGCAGGGGTGGTCACACACGCGCGCGCAGGCCGAGGGGAACGGATTGGCACTGCGGATCACGCGATAGGCTTCCGCGTACTCGCCCCGTGCGATGTGCGCGACGTAGCGCCAGGCTTCCGTGCCCACCGGGCAGGTGTTCTGGCAAGGCGCGCCGACCAAGTCCTTGCACGCGCCCGCCGGGCAGCTCCGCTCGAAGACATGTGCTTCGTATTCCTCGCGGAACCAACGCAGGGTCGACAGCACCGGGTTGGGCGCGGTCTGCCCCAAGCCGCACAGGCTGGTGATCTTGATGGTCTCGGCCAGCTCGGAGAGGCGCATGATGCCCTGGAAACGAATCAGCGCATCGATGTTCTCTTCCTTGCGCCGCGGCCGCGTGATGGCGTCGAGGATCTCCAGCATGCGGCGCGTGCCCTCGCGACAGGGGATGCACTTGCCGCAGCTTTCGGTCTGGATGAACTCCATGAAGAACTTGGCGAAGTCCACCATGCAGGTGGTCTCGTCCAGCACCACCAAGCCGCCCGATCCCATGATGGCGCCCGCACTCTTCAGGGTTTCGTAGTCGATGGGCGTGTCGAGCAATTGCGGCGGGATGCACCCGCCCGAGGGGCCGCCGATCTGNNCCCTTGCTGGTGGCGGTGCCGACCGCGGCGTAGCCCTCGGCGCCTTTGCGCATGACCACCGGGATGTTGGCCAATGTCTCGACGTTGTTGATGACTGTAGGCTTGGCAAAGAGGCCACTTTGCGCCGGGTAGGGAGGCCGCGGCCGCGGCATGCCGCGCCGGCCTTCGATGCTGTGCATGAGCGCGGTTTC
>PMBY01000331.1:0-47309 GCA_003153875.1 Myxococcales bacterium
TCTTGTTGAACTTGATGACCTTGAACCGATGGGTCTTGCCGATGAGGGCGTCCAGGTTGCGCACCGGCCGCAGATCGACCTGCGACCCGGGCAAGAAAGCCTTCACGCCGCCGCGGATGGTGACTGAGAGACCGCCCTTCACCCGCGCGCTGATGGTCCCGTCAATGAGCTCGTCGCGCTCGCAGGCCGCGGATATCTCATCCCAGACCTTGAGTCGATCCGCCTTCTCCTTGGAGATAACGCAGAGGCCATGGGCGTCTTCGCGACTTTCCAGGAAAACGTCGATCTGGTCCCCGACCTTTACCGTGATGGTGCCGTCGGCCCCCACGAACTCGGAAGCCGGGATGGTGCCTTCAGACTTGTACCCGATATCGACGACAATGTTGTCCGAGCCAACATGGATGATCTTTCCCTTGACGATATCGCCCTCTTTGACCTCCTCGCGCCGAAGGGATTCCTCGAAGAGCGCCGCAAAGCTCTCATCCAAGGGTGAGGGTTGATCGTCGGAAGTAGAGGAAGTGGAAACCATGAGTATCCTTTGCTGGCCGCTGCTACCCGACCCTTGCGGGTCGTCTGGTCCGAGCTGTCTGCTTGCCCTACGAGACTGGCTCGGCGCTTGTTGTCAATATTGGACACTCCGACCATCGGAGTGGCGAAGGGCGGCGAAAACTACCGCCCCGACAGGAACCTGTCAACGTGAGCTGCGCCTGATCGCGCGGTTCCTTTCCCACGCGCCAGGGGACATGGAGCCACGGGATAGCCCACCGATCATCCACCACGCTCGCGCACAACAGTGGCCATGCGCGCCACCACCTCTTCGGGGCTCAAGTCGGCGGTGTCAATCTCGATGGCGTTCTCCGCACGGCGCAACGGCGCGACAGCCCGTGTGCTGTCGCGCTGGTCACGAAGCCGCATTTCCGCAAGCACAACGTCGAAGTCCTGGGGCCGCCCGCTCGCCGCCAGCTCCAGGGTTCGCCGCCGCGCGCGCTCCTCGATGGGCGCCGTGAGGAAAAACTTGGCGTGGGCGTCGGGGAAAACCACGGTGCCCATGTCCCTGCCCTCCGCCACGACCCGGCCGCTGGCGCCGATGCGGCGTTGCAGAGCAAGCAGCCCAGCGCGCACCTCGGCGAAAGCCGACACCTGCGAAGCGCCCTCGGAGATCTCGGGCCGGCGGATTTCCTCGCTGACATCCTCTCCGTCGACCGCGATGTGGCTGGCACCGCCGCGGTCGTCGAATCGAATGTCGAGACCGTGTATGAGCTGGCCGAGGGCGCGCCCATCGGACCAGGCGATGTCTCGGCGACGCGCTGCCCACGCGCAGGCGCGATACAGGGCACCCGAATCCAGAAACGTGTATTTCAGGCGTCGCGCGAGGCCTTTGGCTACGGTGGATTTGCCGGCCCCGGCGGGGCCGTCAATGGCCACCACAAATGAATCAGTCTGTGCGGACATCAAGCGAGTCAAAGTAGCAGCCCGGCCCAACAAAGGCCACATGGGCGCTAGCACCGATCTGATAGGATGACCTCGTGAAGTTTCTGCCACCGCTGATTCTCGTCCTCAGCAGCGTTGGGTGTACGGGGCGGGGTCAACCGCCCGAGACCCCGTGGGTTCCGGGACCTGCTCCCGACCTGGGCTCGGTGGTCGCTCGCGTCGGCTTGGTCCCCATCTATGCCCGCGAAGTTGAGGCCCAGGGTGCTCGCTTCAAGAGCACGCCGCGCCAGGCCCTGAGCGAGCTGATTTCGTTGCACTTGCTGGCCGAACGAGCTCATCACGAGTACCCCTTCCGGCCCGACTGGTTCGATCTCGAGTTGAGGAGTGCACTGGCCGAGCGTCTGATCGAGCGCGACCTCTGGCCGCAGGTTCAGCGAGACAGCGTGCCAGACCAGGAACTGAGGGCCATCTACCAGAGCGCCATCGATGTCTTTGTCCACCCTCGCCTCGTTGAAGCTGGCTTTCTCATCGTATACACGGGTGCTCCCATGAAGCCAGGTCCGCGGGCCGAGCGCGAGGCAACGGCCAAGGCTCTGGCCGCCATGGTGGCATCGCGAATCATTCATGGTCCAGAGGACTTCGAGGCTATCGCAAACGACTCCGCCTGGAACGGCCGCCATGTCACCTTCCGGCGCACTGTTCAGGGTCCAGACCAGCCCTTCTCGGCCGAGGTCGGCGCAGCGGTTCTCAAGCTGAAGGCTCCTGGCGATGTCACACCGCTGATCCAGGACCCTGACGGATTCTTCCTCGCGACCTACGCAGGGGAGAAGCCGTCCGTCAACCAGTCTTTCGCCGAGGTTCGCACAGAGTTACGCCAGCGCTACTACGAGCGCTGGCGCATGCAGCGGATTGAACAGCTCACCCGAGAGATGGCCAAGGGCCACCAGGTCGAGACTCACCCGCAGCTGCTCAACCAAAGCGTGCCCGAGCGCGGATCCTAGCTCTTTCGGAAGCGAGACAGCGTGGCAGGCAAGCTGGCGAGGTCAGGCAAGGCCTTGTCCGGGTGGATCTGCTTGGCGCGCGCCAAGAGCACGGCCTCGGTCTCGTTGTTGTTCGGATCGGGAACGCAGCATTCCACAGGGCACACCGCCTGGCACGCCTCATGGTCGAAGAACCCGACACATTCACTGCACAGCTTGGGATCGATCACGTAAATGCTGTCACCTTCGCTGATCGCGTCGTTCGGACATTCCGGCTCGCACGCAGCGCAGTTGATGCATTCCTCGGTAATATGAGTAGCCATTGTGCTCCTTTCGCTCGGACCCTCGGCTCACGCGGTTCGCCCGCCTCAGAATCGACGGAAGTGTAATGAGCTGGGGGCCACCCGTCAACCCGGTTTAGGAAGGATTAGGAAGACGTCGGTTGCGCCACGCCCTCGGTTTCGGGCGGGGCCATGTCTCCGGGCTGCGGTGGCGCCGACTTGCGCGAGGCCCGTAGATTGACGGCGACTAGTTTCGATACGCCGGGCTCTTCCATGGTGACACCGCACAGGCGATCGGCAATTTCCATCGTGCGCTGATTGTGAGTGACGATGATGAACTGTGAACGGTCGGTCATCTCGCGCACGGCTTCGTTGAAGCGGCCCACGTTGGCCTCGTCCAGCGGTGCGTCCACTTCGTCGAGCACGCAGAACGGCGACGGCTTGACCAGGAAAATGGCGAACAGCAAGGCGACGGCGGTGAGGGCCTTCTCGCCGCCCGAGAGAAGCTCGATGTTTTGCAGAATCTTCTTGCCCGGTGGGTTGGCGACGATCTCGACCCCTGTATCAAGCAGGTCGCTCTCGTCGGTGAGCGCGAGGGCCGCGCGGCCGCCGCGGAACAGATGCGGGAAGACCTCTTGGAACTTGGCGTTGACGGCATCGAAGACCTCGCGGAACCGCTTGCGCGAAGCCCGGTTGATCTTTTCGATGGCCGATTCCAGCCGCGCTATAGCCGATTCGAGGTCGGCCTTTTGGCTGGTGAGGAAGTCGTAGCGTTTCTGCAGCTCCTCTGATTCTTCAATCGCCGTCAGGTTGACGTCGCCCATGCGTTCGAGCAAGCCGCGCAATTCCTTGAGGCGACTCTCTTCCTTCTCGCCGACCACGGGCCGCAGGTGGAAGTCGGTCAGAATGTCGGCCAGCCGCTGCACGTCCGGGTGGCGTTCCCTGACCTGCTCTTCCAGCGAACTCAGGCGCAAGGCAACCTCCTGGCAACGCAGGTCGAGGGCTGCCAGTTTCTCGGCCAAATCGGTCACCCGCGTGCGAGTCTGCCGCAGGTCAGCCTCTCGGCGCGCCAGCGTGCCATTGCGTTCCTCCACCGCGCCCTGGCGCTCGCCATGAACGCGAGCCCGTTCGCTGGCTTCGGCCTGCAGCAAAGAGGCCTCCACCCGAAGCTGCTCGGCATCGGCGCTGAGGGTCTGAGCCCGAAGCAAGTCGGCGGACACCTCCGCTTCGAGCTGTGTGCGGCGACTTTGATAGTCGGCTATGTCGCGCTCAAGACGTTCGAGATTCTGGCGGGCCATCTTGCGACGATCGCCGGCCTGGGCGGCAGCCACCCTGTGCGACGATAAGTCAGCCGCCAGCCCATCGACCTTGGCCTGCAAAGCCTCGGCTTCCGCACGCAGGGCCACGGCATTGCTCTCGTGAACGACCGACGATTCGCGCAGTTCGGCCAGCAAAGTAGTGGACTCGCACAGACGCTGCTCATTGTGAGCCAGAGCGGAGCGCAGGTCGTCGGTACTTGAGCGCAACTGCTCGCGACGAGCTTCCAGTTGTTGTCGTTCACGCAGCAGCCGGTCGCCGTCCTTGCTTTGGGCCAGCACCTCCATCTCGTTGTGACGAGTCGCCGCCGTCAGCTCTTCGACGGTCTTGCTGACCTCGGCCAGAGCCTGCTTGTTGCCCACGTGGCGGGCCAGAGCCGATTGATAATCCGCCTCCAGGCGGGCCACCACCTCTTCCAGCTCGCGCATCTCCCGTTTCTGGGATAGCACGCCAGCCAGGGCCGACTCGCGTGAGCCGCCGGTTACTACGCCGTGTGGATCAATCACTTCTCCGTCGAGAGTGACCAACGTCTTGTCGGTGCGCGTTCGACGCCACAGATCCAAAGCCGAACGCAAGTTTTCAACGACGACCACGTCGCCGAGGAGGTAGGCCGCCACCCGGTCGTAGCGACGGTCGTAGCCGATCAGCTCCAGCATGGGGCCGCGCACACCCTCACCCAACGGCAGGGCCACTGGCATGGTCGCCGGAACCTCCTGCTCGACGGACAATCCGTCGCCGGTGTCAAAAACCACCGTGCCAGCCGGAGCGGCCGCGAGGGCNNGCCGTCTCCAATTCTGGCGGCGGCTGTACGATATCAGCCACCACGCCACGCACCCCGCCCATACTCCAGGCACGATGGCCCGCCCCGCTGGGCACAGTATCTTGGCCCGACGCGGGTGTCTGTTGGTCGTCATGGACCCGCTGCATGATGGCGCGCACACCCCGCTGAAAACTCTCGTAGCGGTCCTGAATCTCGGCCAACGATTGAAGTCGCGAGCGTCGACGGTGGGCCTCTTCGCGCAGTGTCTCCAGCTCCAGCTCGCCCCGGGCCACCTCCTCGCGCAGGCCGGCCGCCTTGGCTCCCGAGGTGGCACACTCCGCAAGAATCTCTTCAGCTCGAGCCTGGAGTTGGGCAACCCGCTCATCCACGGCCGAACCCTCGGCCACCAGATGGTCCACTTGCTCGCCGGCGACGCCATCATCAGCTATCGCCACCTGCAGGCGCTGGGCGAGATCCAGCGCACGTCCATGAGCGGATTCGATGTCCGCTTCCAGACGTGCCATCCGCGTGGCGGCAGAGGCGGCCGCCGCCGTCGCCTGATCCACGCCCTGGCGTGCCGTCGTGAGGGCGGAGCGGTCCGCCGCGTAGGCCTGCTCGGTCACATCCAGCTCTCGGCTGCGCGCTTCGGCTTCTTCGTCGAAGCGGACGACCTCACCGTGCAACTCAGCCAGCGCCCGCGCATTGTCCGCTTCCTTTTCGAGCAATCCCTCAATCTCGCGCCGCGATCGCTCCGCCCGTTGCGCCAAGGTGGCGGCCTCGTCAGCATAGTGTTCAGCCTTCTGAGCAGACAATCTTGCCTTGTTGTCGAGCGCGAAAAGCTCCTCCTTGGCAGTGGCCAATTCGGCCATCTCTTCGCTCAGGGCGAGGCGCTCGGCTTCGATGGCGGTTTCCTCGACGAGCAAGGCGGTTGTTTCCTGGGTGTGGCACTCTGCCAATTGCTCGCGATTGCCGAGCAGGAACTTCTGCTCAGCTACCAGGCCAAAGTGCTTTTGCGTCGCAGCGCACAGGTCGAGATCCTTCAGCTCAGCCTTGTAGCGCTTGTAGCGCTCGGCCTTCTGGGCCTGCAGGCGCAAGGAGCGCAGGCGCGTCTCGATCTCGACGACGATGTCGGAGACGCGCAGAAGGTGCTGGCGAGAGGCTTCGATACGCCGCTCGGCCACCTTCTTCTTCGCCTTGTACTTCGTGATGCCGGCAGCCTCGTCAATGAGGCCGCGACGTTCCTCCGGTCGTGACGAGACAATGAAGCCAATGCGTCCTTGTTCAATGATGGAGTACGCTTTGGATCCGACGCCTGTGCCGAGAAAAAATTCCACGATGTCGCGCAGACGACAAGGCACACCGCCCAGCAGGTACTCGCTTTCGCCACCGCGATAGAGGCGCCTGGTCACCACGACTTCCGCTGGGCCGGCCGCGCCCCAGGATACGCCACCCACGGTAGTGTCCCCGGCCAAGCCGGCGGTGTCGAAGGTC
This sequence comes from Myxococcales bacterium, assembly GCA_003153875.1. Next base: position 6,261 of record PMBY01000331.1, read on the forward strand.
AACGAAACCTCGGCCAAGCCAGCCGGTCCACGGGTCTCAGACCCAGCGAAGATCACATCATCCATGGCTCGGCCACGGAGATGCTTGGCCGACTGCTCGCCCATGACCCAGCGGANNTCGACGATGTTCGACTTGCCGCAGCCATTTGGACCAACGACCCCGGTGATGGGATCTTCAAAGGTCAAAACAGTTCGGTCAATGAAAGACTTGAAGCCGCAAATTTCGAGACGTCTTATCCTCATCCTGGCACCACCAGATGACGTGACCATACGTGACCATAGGAGTCACTTCATGACTGTCACTAGGTACCACTCGTTGCCAGCAATTGTAAAGGCCTTAGAAACCCAGGTTCCACTTTTCTCACCGGCCCGGCGAAACGCCAAAAAACTTACCACGTTGCAGGTGGTTGTTTGTTAAGTTCCGCCATCAATGGAGGGTGGGTTTCACACCGACCTAATCGCAGCCCTGGTTGCCCTGGGCGGGTTGGCGGGCCTCTCAGGGCTCGCCATCTACGCCGTTCGGCGGGCCAAGGCCGCAAGACGCCGACAGATCGAAGAAGCAGGTACCGGCCTGCCCGTTCCTCGGACCAAGAGGCCCGCGCTGAGGCCCGAAGACATTGAGGGAGGCTCCTGCCCGGCGGAGCCTACTGTCGCGTCAGACGAATCGTTCGTGCCGGCGCCAGCGCCCCCGACCAGGACACTCTCCCCGGCCGCTGGGTCCTCTCCCGTCCCCCGTGAACCCATCGAAGGCGTGGCCGCCAGACCGGCGTTTACTGGTGCTCTCCCGCCAATGCCTCGGGCCAGCGTCGTTCCCCTTCGCGAGCCCACGCCGCTCGCGCCAGAACGCAGCAAGCTACCCGGCGCCTTTTCGGTCGAAAAGCCGCGCGGCCCCGAGCGCCCGATGCCCACGAAAAGGCGAGGCGTCGCCGCGCTCGTGCCGGGGCTCGAACCCACTCGCTCAGGTTGGGTCAAACGTCTCGGGCACCTCTTCACGGGCAAGAAGGAACTCGATCCGGCACTGCTTGACGAAATCGAGAAGGTTCTGCTTACCGCCGACATAGGCGTGCGTACCAGCCAGAAGCTCCTGAGCGAGCTTCGCGAGTCCCTGGACAAACACGCGATCAAAGACCCCGCGGCCGTTTGGGGCTACCTACGTCGGAGGAGCGTGGAGATCCTGACCATGGATGCTCCGGCCGTCGACTTCGCTGCTGCCCACCCCTTCGTCCTCCTTATCATAGGTGTCAACGGGAGCGGCAAGACGACGACGATTGGGAAACTCGCCTCCAAGCTGCAGGCCCAGGGTAGGAAGGTCCTGCTGGCCGCTGGTGACACTTTTCGTGCCGCAGCCACCGAGCAGCTCGAGGTCTGGGGTTCGAAAGTGGGCGTACCTGTCGTGCGTGGGAAAGAGGGCGCAGACCCCTCCTCGGTAGTGTTCGACGGGGTCAAACGCGCGCTATCGGAAGACATCGACGTGGTCATCGCGGACACGGCCGGCCGGCTGCACACCAAGAAGAACCTCATGGAGGAATTGCAGAAGGTGCGCCGAGTGGCCGGCAAGGCACTAGAAGGCGCTCCCCACGAGACATGGCTGGTCATCGACGCAACCAGCGGCCAGAACGCCATCGCCCAGGCTCAGGAGTTCACCAAGGAGATGTCGGTGACAGGGATCGTGCTCACAAAACTCGACGGCACCGCCAAGGGGGGGGTGATCCTGGGGATTGCCGACCAACTTCGCATTCCGGTTCGCTACATCGGCGTGGGTGAACGAGTCGAGGATCTGCGCGAGTTTGAAGCGGATGACTTCGTGGAGGCCCTTTTCGGGGAGGCTCCGGCTGGTGTAGAAGAGGCAAACTAGCCTCGGATCGGCGTGGGGGAGAAACAACTACCTAATTTAGTTGATCTGCAGATTTTGCCTGTGTTACATTGCCCGCACCTCGCCCTTCATAGCCAAGCCTGCGAAATCAAAGAGATTTTTGACATGGGGTGAACGGCGGGCCCCAAGCAAGGAACCGCATGAAACGTCTTGCGTTCGGCCTCTTTCTAGTTCTTGGAAACCCAGGGTTCGTAGCGGCCGCAGAGGCACCTGCGGCTGACACCGGTGAACCCGCGGACGACAAGGCCACCCAGGCTGAGTCTTCTGCGAGCGAAACGCCGGAGGCGAAGACGGATGAGCTTCCCGATCTCACCGAGGAGGTGCAGGAGGCAGCCGCCCAGAAGGGGGAAGTTGCCGCCGAGGCGGCGACCGCTGCGCGGCGGTCGTGGGAGGACATCGTGGTGGTGCCACGCAGGGGATTCTTGAAGAGGCACCGGGTCGAGTTGGCACCGTTTTCGGCAATCTCGATCAACGACACATTGATCCGCCACTACTCGTTCGGTGGTGACCTGACCTTCTATCTGACTGATGTCTTCTCGATTGGGATCGAGGGCCAGTATTTCATCAAAGAGCGCTCTGAACGCGAGTCGCTGATCGGCGAACAGTTCAACCGTGCGCCCACCCTAAACAAGTTCAAGTATTCCACTTCCTTGGTCTTCGGGTACGTGCCCGGCTACGGCAAGTTCGGCTTGTTCAACAAGTACATCGTTCACTGGGATCTCACGCTGAACGCTGGCATCGGTCTTGTCTGGACCGAGACCATCCCGATCAACCCTGACGCCGATAAGTACCCGCCCTTCAGCAACACCCTCATCATGCCGCACCTTGGGATATCCACCCGAATGTTCGTAACCAACTGGCTCGCTCTGAGCATCGGCATCCGGGACTACATCTTCGACGACAAGTTTGAGAAACGCGACCGCCCGGCTCGCACAGATGCGCAGACCGTGGCGCAGGCTGCGGCGGATGCGAAGAAGAACGGCGAGTCCGCGCTCACTCAGAACATCATGGTGTTCGGGTCGATCGGGTTCTATCTGCCGACTTCCTTCCAGTACAAGACGCCCCGCTAGCGAGACGATGCCATGACGAAGAAAGCGCATACGATGAAAAGAGGAATCGCGTTGCTCGTCGGATGTCTCGTTGGCATCCCTGCTATCACGCAGGCCGCGCAAGAGCGCAAGAGTCCGCTGGCCGATGCGCCGGCGATTCGCAAACGCTTCGAGCTGCGCGCCAATAGGCTCGAGGCGGGCGTCGGCCTGACGCAAACCATCGGGCAAGACTTCTACAACGCCTTGCTGCTGAACCTTCGGCTTGGCTATCACATCACCGACTGGATCGGCATCAGCGTATCGGCCGGGCTTCTCAATATTACCCCGAACTGGCGGAGCGCTTTCAACGACCAACTGAACAGCGACCTCACAAAAGCCGCAACACCCCCGGCAACCCCGGATGGCAAGACGCCTTTGCCAGCCAATGCCGCGGCTGCCGAAAACCGCATTGCTATGGTGATTTTGCCCCAAGTCGATCTGGTGCCGGTCACCGGAAAGTTCTCGCTATTTGGCAAGCTGTTCATGAACTACGACTTCTACGTCTTGGCCGGGCCTGCTTTGATAGATCTGACCAGCAAGACGCCCGCAAACGCCAACCTCAAGTCTGAGTGCCATGACGTCCTACTCCTAACCGACGTCACAAAGGATCCAAAGAGCTACAACCTGTGCAAGGCAAAGCCCTACACAGGGATGAAGTTTGGGGTGAACGTAGGCTTTGGGATGCATGCTTTTGTGAACAACTACTTCGCCATCAACGTCGAAGCGCACAACCTGATTTTCAAGAACAACGCTGCAGGCCGCGACGTGAATGGCAATGGTGACGTGAACAGTTTCGACCTTCAGTGGACGTACAACTGGATGGTGGGATTGAACGCGGTGTTCTTCCTTCCGGCCCACGTCAAAGTCAGCCACTAGCATCTGCCGGAACCACGGGTCAGGAGGCTGTTGTGTCGCAGAAGAGGAAGGTCACGCTTTACTTCAATGCCGCGATGCTGGCGGAAACCCAGAAAGAGGCCCTCCGACAAGATCGCTCCATTTCCTGGATCATCCAGGCGTCATGGCGGATCGCCCGGGACATGGTGAAGCAGATGCCTTCCTCTGTGCCGCCCGCCTCACATGTCGAGAACGGCGTTCATCCAGTGCAAACCGGCATGTCGGCGCCGTCCGTTTCCGCCCGTACCGTGGCCGCTCGAACCCAGGCCTAGTCGCGTGGGAAGCCCGCCGGCTTCGCCGGCGGCGCACCATCGTGGGAGGGCATGGGAACCCTTTCAGGGTTCCCATATCTGCCGCCCGCCGCGCGCGGGCTGAAGCTATTGGCAGGGTACGTCGGCCAGACCTTCCTGCAATGGCCGGCACATGCTTTCGTAGCCTGGGTCTCGGAAGTCGATGATGATCTGGTCGCCTGACTGGCCTTCTACTCGGGTGGCGTAGGAGCCATCCTGAGCTGCCTGCACGCTCACGCCGCGGCCCATGTCGATGTTTGATAGATAAACCCAGAAATAGCTCAGCCTCCAGGCGGGCGGGCTAGTCACCTTCCAATAGGTGTGGGCGACTCCCTCACTGTCGATCTCCGAGGTCGGTGGGCCGAAGGTCGGATTCGGGGGAGGAATGGGCATGAATCCGATGGCGGGCGCGTTGCAGGACACGCCCACCGCTAGCACGAGCAGCAACATGAGGGCCGCTACCAAGCGCGGAGTGAATATGTTGCGGAGCAAGTTTCTCATGTCCGGATCTTCTGTATGCAGGCGACGCGCCAACCCCTTCTTACGGAATCTTGCCATATTTTACCCGAGTTGCGCCAACCACCGTGCCACATGATGGCAACTGAGTTGTCACGTGGCGATGTGGTAGCGACGCAGCTTCTTCTGCAGCCCAAACCGCGAAAGGCCAAGCGCCTTGGCTGCCTTGGTCTGGTTTCCTCCACATTTTGTCATGGCTTCGCGAATCAGCATCCGCTCCAGGCGTTCCACCCGAGGTCGCAAGCGAATCCCATCTCGGTCGTCGCCAAGAGCAGCAGCGGGATCGGATCCGGATCGCACCTGTGGTGACAGATCAGCAACGGTCACAACCGGGCCGGAGAAGGCCGCCGCGCGAGTGACTTCATTCTCCAGCTCGCGCACATTTCCTGGCCAGCGATAGCCACAGAGCTTGGTCAACGCCGACGCGTCGACCGATTTCGCCGCGGTGCCGGATGCCGCCGCGACCTTGTGCATGAAGTGCTGCACAAGCAAGGGGATGTCTTCGCTCCTGTCCCGCAGCGGAGGCAACACCAGGCGCACGACGGAGACTCGGAAAAAGAGATCCTGCCGAAACTTGCCCTGCTCCATCAGACGTTCCAGGTCTTTGTTGGTCGCCACCAGGACACGGACGTTCACCTTCTGCGGGCGCTCGCCTCCCACGCGGTGGAACTCACCGTCCTGGAGCACGCGCAGGAGCTTGCCCTGCATGGCGGGCGACATCTCCGCGACTTCGTCGAGAAACAGGGTTCCGCCGTCCGCCACGGCGAACAGCCCTCGTGCCTCTCGGTCAGCACCGGTGAAGGCGCCCTTCACATGGCCGAAGAGTGTGGACTCCAGCAAGGTTTCCGGAATCGCCGCGCAGTTTTCGGAGACGAAGGGCCGGTCTCGGCGAGGACCGTTGAAATGGATGGCACGCGCGACGAGTTCCTTGCCGGTTCCGCTCTCACCCTCAATGACCACGGGCAGGGCCGTGTCGGTCACCCGATCGAGCAGGTGAAACAACTCGAGCATACGCGGGGTTTGCCCCACGATCTCCCGATAGTCGTAGCGCAGAGCCGCGGCCTGGCGACTTTCTTTCAGCTCTTCGCGAACGCCTTGCAGGGCTTGTTCCTGGACGCGCAGTTCTTGTTCCAGACGCCGGTTCAGGGCCTGGACTTGGTTTTCTCGGCGTCGAAGCTCTGTCACCAACCGCGCATTCTCGATGGCGATGGCGCCCTGCTCGGCGAAGTCGATGACCATAGCCTGGGCCTGATCATCGAACACGCCTTTGCGCAGACGATGGTCCACATAGATCGTCCCGACCACGGTCCCTTTGACTGACAAAGGGACGGCCAGCACCGAGCGAAGGTGCAGATCGCTCACCGAGGCTGCTTCCCGGAATCGCCGATCTCCCGCGGCATCCACGGTGACCACCGGTTGTCCGGTTTCGGCGGCCTGTTTCGCAATGGAGCGAGAGAGCACGAAGTCCGGCGCATCCAGAGTCGTCTGGTCGATATTGCGCGCCACTTTGACCACCAGATCACCCGATCCGTCCTTGAGTAGAAGAAACCCCCGTTCTGCGTCCGTCATCTCTATGGCGGTGTCGATGACGGCTTCGAGCACCCGCGCCAGGCGCAGATCGCTGTTGAGTCGCTTGTTGATGCGCTGGAGCCGGCGCAGACGCTCCTCCGCCCTTGACGCCCGTTCGATGAGCAGGCCCGTCGCGGTCCGGGCGTCGCCTGATGCCATGCTGAGCGAGGGCGCCTCGGGATCATGTTCAAGGCCAGAACGATACTGCATGGGCGTGTTCATCTTGACCTCCTCGAAGATGTGCGCGGCGCGGGCCTGCTCTTCCGAAGCGTGGGCATCGCTCACCCGAGTGAAGAGCCGCGCCGCCAACTGCGCCGCCCGCCAAGCGGCGGGCTTGCGTCCCTGCGCAAGGGCCGCGTCGGCCAAAGTCGATAGACGACGACCGAGTTCCCGGTCGTTCTCAGCGTCTCCCCGTGGCAACGCTAGGACGATGCGACCCTTGGTCAGAGCAAACATTTCGTCGCCGAGGGCCGCGTCGGCCGAGGAAGCGCCCGGGCTCGCAGGGGTCGAGCGAATCCGGCCCCAGGCGACGAGGGCTTCCGCAGCCTGTCCGGCCTCGGCCAGCACCTCGGCACGGGCGAGCGCACCGGCCACAGCCATGGGTTGATTCCCCGCAAGCGCAAAAGCCTCGCTGGCTGCGAGGTAGAGGGGCAAGGCTGTGCGGGGCGCGCCCTGCCGGCGCGCGATATCGGCATCTAGGGATGAGGCAAAAGCCAGAAAGGCTTCCGCCTTGGTCGCGCCTGTTTCATCGCGCAGACGATGGGCTGTGCGACTTGCAGCCTCCAGGTCTCCGAGCTGAAGGAAGAGCAGTCCTGTGTTGTAGAGAGCCAGGGCCAGATCGGTGACGATGCCCAGGCGGCCGAGATCCCGGAGCGCGCGCCGGAAAGCATCGAGCGCCTCGCCGAACTGGCCCGTGTCAGCCAGAACACAGCCAAGGTTGAAGACGGCGGCTGCCTCGCCATGAATATCGTGAAGCTCATCACAGCGTCTTGCAGCCTCCTGATAGGCTTGAGCAGCAGGCACGGGTTGGCCAGCCAGTTGCCAATACAGGCCGCGCAGGGCAGGCACGCGGGCACCCAGCGGCGTGTCGGGGGCAGCCTCGGCCGCCTTTTCCAGGGCTGCGATGAGGAGATTTGCCTCCGGCAGCCTCCCGGCATACGTCAGCGCCAGGGCAGCCGCCTCCTGTGCAAAGAGCCCTGCATCGGATGTCTCTTGCAGTGCTGGCTCGGCCGCCTGCAGGGCCTCCGAGTACAGGCCGCACGACACCAGCAGGCGAGCCAGCCGTGCCCGCAAGCGCAGGATCTGGGAAGACCGCGGCCCTCCCAGCCGTCCCATCTCCTCCAGCGCGGTCTCGAGTACGTGCCGGGCGGCGACCGGATCTCCACGCCGTCCCAGCAGCCAGGCGCGACGTTCTGCCAGCTCGATCTTGACCTCCATCGACCCATCGCGGGGGGCCATGCCCAAAACAGCAAGGGCGTCGTCGTACTGACCCACGACGCCCAAAGCCGTAGCCCAGGCGATGTGCTCAGCCGGCGTGCCGGCCGCAGGATCGACGTCCCTAGCGCGCAACGCGAACCGCGCCACCTCCCCGAGGCGCCCCGCCTCGCCCGCAGCTCGCGCGGCGGCCCGAAAACACGTGGCGGCTTGGTCCACCTCTCCCAGCACCAGGTGCGCTTCGGCACGCCGGGAACTCGACTCGGATAAAGGATGGATTGCCCGGTGCACGAGAGCATGCAGGGTCTGGTCGCGTTTGATGGCGCGAAAAACCGCAGCGGCATGGGATTCCGTGGGAATCGTCGACTCTGATTCGCCCATCCAACCCGCGCTCTGGGCCTCGCGAGTCGCGGCCACGGTGTCCACCTGGCCCCACCTGGCCAAGTCAGTGGCTTGCTCGGGCGACTGGGAAAACACCAGGGCCGTGATCCAAGCGCGGGTGTTGCGGTTCAGACCAGCGAAGGTCGCATCAAGAAGGCGGCCGAAGTCAGCGTCATCTTCGTCGACCCAAAATTTCTCGGGTCGGCCTTCGCGAACTTGCTGCACCCAACGGCGCACGAGCAATGCGGCCGAAGCCGCCAGCCCGGCTGAGGCATCTACGATTCGCTCAACCACCTGGGGTGTAGGTTCGATCCCTGCCGCGCGACTGGCGAGCCCGCGCAGGTCCTCGGCCCGCAACGGCCCAAGCTGAAGATCGACGGCCCCGACGCTGCGCAAGGCATTTTCGGTGGGCACGATGACGAGCAGGCGACCACTGGGTGATCCTCCTGCTACCGCTTCTGCCAGCAGTTCCTCTTCGCGGCCGAGTCCAAGCACCAGGCAGAGCGGCTGTTGCCGTGCGCGTGCTTCCAGCGCATCGACCAGAGCGACGGTACGAGCCTGCAGCGATCGGGCGGGCTCGTCCCAAGATGGCACTTGTTCCGCGGGAGGGACGGGCAGGTCAGCTTGCAGCGCAGCCAACCCGCGCTCATCCACGATGAGGGGCGACAGCGTTTGGGAAAGAAGGGCCAACCTCAAATCGCGCAGAACCCGCCGAATCAGTGTGCGGCGGCCGGACCCAGGTGGACCGGAGACTGTGACCGCGACAGATGGAGCATTCCCTTCTGCGAGTCGTTCCAGCAGCGCCCAAAGCGCTCGCTCCTCTCTATCACGGCCGACCAGGAGTCCCGCCAACGGATCACCAGCGGGGTGTGGCACGGACAGGTCCAGTTCGACGGGAGTGACACCGTCCGGAAGAATGCGGCGGATCTCCCGCAGCAGTTCGCGTGCGCTCGCAGGTCGCTGTTCGGCCGCAAAGGCCATCAACCGGCCCAAGAGAGCGTCCCACTTCGCCGGCAGTCCTGGACAAAGCGAGGATGGTGCTGGCGGCGGGCCTTCCATGAGACGACGAACAGCTTCCATTCCCAGACCGAACGGCGGCACTTCTGTCCACGCCGCATACAGGGTTGCTCCCAAACTGAAGAGGTCAGCCGCCGGGCCGCGCTCACCGACCAGAGCCTCAGGCGCGATGAACCCCAACGTGCCTGAGGCCCCTGCCGCGACAGTGCCGAACCCGTCGCGGACTCCTGGAACCGACAGCACGCGTTCAGACAGTCCGAAATCGATGAGCACGGGACGACCTTTATGGTCGCAACGAATATTGCCCGGACTGATGTCGCCGTGGACTAAGCCGCGGCCGTGGAGGTAGGCCAAGGCGTCAGTCAGGTCGTCCGCGGCGGCGGCGAAACGGCGGAAGCGATCTTCGCCACGGACAGCGGCCAGATGCGCCAGGAGATCGGGCCCTACTAGTTGGTCGGTTACCAGAAAGAGTCGGCCAGCCAAGGGGCCTTCAGTGATGCGTCCGGTGTCCCGAACCCTGACGATGCCACGGTGGTCGAGCTCACTCAGGCGACCGAATTCATCAAGCAGGCGGGTGACGGCGGCTGGTTCCAATCCAGCAGGAAAGAGCTTCACAGCGCAGGCAGCGTGATCGGCGAGGTCATCGGCGGCGTAGACATCGCCGCTGGCTCCCACGCCAAGTCGTCTTCCGAGCCGGTAGCGATTCGCGACGAGGGGCCACGGGCGCTCACCCGCCCCAGTCGAACTGCCAACTTCATTGACCGCTACCACAGAGGCTCATTATACGATTTCAAAAGACTTTTGGAAGCCGGCCTATTTTGTTGTCAGATTTGTCGCGTCGAGCGCAGTGCACGGCGGCAATCAGGGAGTGGGCGACTTGGCGGAACTCCTGCTTCTCAGGCGCACGAGCGCAGCCCTGGCCATGATCCTGATTTCCTCATCGTCGTGGGCGTCGGCCACGAAGCTCAAGTAGTCGGCAGCCTCCTGTCCCCCAAGCGCAGCAAGAGCGTCGACGATCTTGCGCATCTCCCGGCGGTCCTTCATGGACTTGGTCTTGGTGAGCGCCGCGACCGCTCGCGGATCGCGCAGCTCGACCAGGGCGCCGAGCGCGGCATCACGTATGGTCTCCTCATCGTCGGACAGGAGCGCCACCAGGGTGGGAACCTCATCGCGCAGTTTGCGGACCCCTGCCACGCGAATGGCTTCCAGACGCAGCTCGCCGGGAGCGGCCATGGCCGCGTGAAGGGCCTGGGGGGTGGCCGACCACAACTTCTGGCGCGCGACATAGGCGGCCAGCAAATCGCCGACTGCGCGTTCCGCCAGCCGCTGTAGAACCCCATTCTTGTCCGGCTGTGCCTCCGGGTCGTACAGCATCTCGGCACTCGCCCGCACGTCCTCGCCAAAGTGCGACGGCGCCACGCCGTCAGGTCGAGTGGACACGTTCAGCCCCACACTGGCGCGCGCAGCAGCCTTGCCGTCGGCCCGGACAATTTCCGTGAACAAGGTGATGCGGATCCTCGCCACGGCCGCGCCGGGTCGGGTGCTTTGCATGGCTTCGCCGTCGAAGATTTCCGCCTGCAAGAGCTGCGATCGTGACTTCTGTGCCAGGGCCTCCCGATCGACGAGGGAAGACTCGTCACCTGCGCCTGCTGTCGCCACGACGGAAACAGGTCCGAGCCACAGCGACGGTTGGCTTGTCGCGCTTGGCCGCTTGCAAGCGACGGCTCCCAACGAAAGCATGGCCCAGACAGCGCACGGGATCCCAATCACCCGCCACCACGAGAAACTCATGGACGTCCCCTAGGTCGAATCTGCGCCGCCCCGACGAACGCCGGCCGGCGCAAACCCTGTTCGCGAGGGCAGGGATTCGCTCTCTGCATCGAGGTCAGGTTCATTGGTTGGCTCGGCCAGGGGGATCGGTGTTTCATCCACACGTCTGGCGAGCGCCAGCGAGATCAGACGCAGAATCACGTCCTTGTAGGAGAGGCCGCCCGTCTTCGCCGCACGGGAGAACCCGCCCGCCAAGTCGGAAAGGTCACAGTTGGGGTTCACGTCGATGATGTAGGGCGTGCCATCGGCGTGCAGGCGGATGTCCATGCGGCCGTAGTCCCGCAGACCTACGCAGCGAAAGGCGTCGAGCGCCGTCTGCGCCACCTTGTCGCGCAGTTCATCTGACAGCCCTTCGCAGCGGACCGGTCGGGTGCCTTTGTACTCTACTGAATCCTCCACCCACTTGCCTTCGAACGACACTATCTTGGGCCGGTCGGGAGGCATGGCCGAGAAATCGATCTCGAAGAACGGGAAGACCTGGAGTTCGCCGCCAACCTGTCCCAGCAGGGACACGTAGATCTCGCGTCCCTCGATGTACTCCTCGACCAGCGCGGGCTGATGGTAGTGGTCGAGGATATGGAGAACACGCGCGTCGAGCGCCGCCCGATCGTTGACCACCGAGGCCCGTGTGATCCCAACCGAGGCGTCTTCGCGCGCCGGCTTGACGATCACCGGGAAACGCAAGGTCACAGCCGGCAACTCGCTTTCCGCCGAAACCAAGCAGCCTTGCGGCACCGGAACGCAGTGCGCGCGCAAGATCTCCTTCACCTTCTCCTTGCGCAGCGCCAGAGACAGGGCAAATGGCTCTGAGCCCGTGTAGGGGATTCGCTCCAGTTCGAGCAGCAGCGGCAGCAGGCTCTCGAAGCGATTGTCGCCATGGATCGACTCGCAGAGATTGAACACCGCGGCCGGCTTACGCGCACGCAACTCGTTGAGCGCGCCCGCCACATCGCTGGTCACGCCCAACCCGGAGGCCTCATAGCCATTCGCGCCCAGGATGCGGACGATGTGGTCCGCAATTTCCTTCACATCCTCGCGCGCCTTGTTCTCGGGATCCTCTTCGGCTCCCTCGAAGTCGCGATTGCAGAGGACTACGATCCGCGGCCTGGTCCGTGCCTTCACGATGCTTCCATGATTCTAGTGAGTGGCGCTGTCCGATTGCAATCGGGAACACGCACTTCTCTTAGTTGTACACCAAAGTTCTTCTCAAACAAGCGGATGAGAGATCGCGCGACCGCTTCCGGTGCAGGCGCGTTCCCGATCTCTCGATGCAACGACGTGACGCCCGCGGTTTGCAGACCACAGGGGATGATGGTCGAGAACCCGTTCAGGTCGGTGGCCAGGTTGAGGGCGAAACCGTGCGTGGCGATGCAATGTCGAACGTGCACCCCGAAGGCACAGATCTTGTCGTCTCCCACCCACACCCCAGGTGTCGACGCGCGCCACTCGGCCGCAAGTCCGATACCGGTCAGCCACTCGACGATGCCCGTGGCCATGGCTTGTATGTGCGTGCGCACGCCCCGGCGCAGCCGAAAGATGGGGTAGCCCACAAGCTGGCCCGGTCCATGGAAAGTCACGTCCCCTCCCCGGGATGTCCGGCACACCTCGATGCCTCGGGCGCGCAGAGCCGGCATGGGAAGCAGTACGTGCGCCGGATCAGCATGGCGACCCAATGTGATCACGGCCGGGTGCTCGAGCAAGAGCAAAGTTTCCCGTCTGCGCCCAGCCAGGATCTCGTCGCGGATCTGCTCCTGAAGTTCAAGCGCCGGCTGGTAGGCGATGCGACCCAACCACATCCATTCGGCCACGGCACCCGTTTCGGGATGGCAGCCGCTGGTCACAGGAACTAGCCCTCGGACATCTCGGCGAAGAAGTCCGCGTCGACGAATTCGACATTGACCACGGCGCCGATAACGCCAACCCCGTGGCGGACGCAAGTCTCGGCTATCGCGGGACCATCCACCACCTCCACCGGCGCGCCTGACTGCTTCCATTCCGCGACGGCGTCGTCGGCCAACCGGCCGGCCAGCATGAGCACCCCTTCGTCCTGATTACGGGCGCGGATGCCGGCGCGCAGTTCGCCTAGGGCTCGGCGGCCCGCGGCGGCGGCGCCTGGCCGCAGAGCGATGAGGCAGCGCGAGGGACGGAAGCCGCGGCCCCGCAACGCCTCGAGGTAGATGGTGCCCTCGACCCGCTTGACAAAGGTTGCCGGGCCGAAGCCCTCACGCTGCAGAAGGACTCGCCCCACCGCCTCGAAGGCTGCCGGACTCAGGTCCGCCAGGCGCTGCTCCAGGGCGGCCAGCGTGCGCTCGCGCAAAGCCCGTCTGGCCTCGCCCAGCACGAACTCGGCTCGTTCGAGATCACTGTCTGGCGGTCGGCGAGCCAGGGCGTACAGCCCGCTGCCCGCGGGTCGCACGCGCGGGCGCTGGCCGGCGCGCAGCCGCTCTTTGCCCTCAGTCGCAAGCGCAGCTCGCATCACCCGCCATGCTTCGTTGGGCTCTCCGTGAATCAGCCGCCGACGGACCGCCGCATCCGCAATCTGGCGCACATGCAAGCCGCGGCCAGGGGCCTGGCCTTTCAAGATTTCGATGGCCGCGTCGGTGGGCGAGGTGATCTTGCGTCCCTGCTGAGCGGGCGTCTCCGCGGTGCCTTCGCCCGCAGGCGAGCTCGCCTGCGCCGCGATTTCGCTGGGGCCGGATGGCGGGCTGGAGACACCTGGCCGCTCTGCTCTGGCAGCTGCTTCGCCCGGGGAGGCGAGGGATTGGTATCTGCCACCGTCGGTTGCTTCCGGCTTGGCCCGCTCCTCGTCGTCGCGCCCGGCGCTCTCGTCCTTGAGGGCCGCGCCCTCATCGCTGTCGTCGCCAAGCGCCCGTCCTTCTTCGTCCGGCCCCTCTGCATCCCGGTCGTCTCCGTCGCCTTCCAGAACGCCGCTCTCAGCCAACGCTGCCGCGCGCGCTTCAGGGGACAGCGAACCAATTTCGGGCTCTTCAGGAGTTTCACCACTCTCGCGTTCTTCCCCGCCTTCGATCGGCCTTGGACTCTCGCTGGCTGTCTCCGCCGAAGCGACGCTGGTCGTCCCGGCATCGCCCGGCGCATCGCCACGTCCGCGGCGCCGCCCTCGCCCTCCCCGCCGGCGTCGTCGCCCGCCGCGCGCCTCACCGGCAGCCGGCCGGCTGTCGCGCTTCTCTGCTTTCTCTGGCACAGCCTCGGTTTCGGGCGCCGGATCGGGCTCGACCGGAGCCTCGGGATAGCGCAGCAACCCGAAGACGCCCGGCTTGACCCGCACGAAGGGACTGCCTGGGGCTTTCTTCACGGCGGCGGTAAGCTGGGTTTGCATGGTGACTTCGGGGGTTCGACCCACAAAAGTCAACAACTTGCGCTCGGTGGCCTTCTCGGTGAGTTCCTTGAAGTGAAGAGGCCGGCGTTCCCGTTTTAGAATCTCGAGGGCTGCTTCCAGAAAGGTCATGACGACTCCGTCTCTACCACAAACTGCGCGTGCGTGGCGGTGGGGTCTTTGTGGTCAGCAAGAAGCGCATATTTTTTGACGACACCCGCCGCAGGCGTTACCCGTGAGAGATGAGTTCCGCGCGCAAGATTGGAGTGCTTCTCGGCGGATTGTCACTGGAAAGGGATGCTTCCGTCCGGGCCGGCGAGGCCATCGTGGCAGCCCTACGCAAAGGGGGCCATGACGTCCATGCCCTCTTTGTCGATCGTCACGTCGACATGGCCCTGCGCCAGTCGGGGATAGACGTGGCTTTCTTGGCTGTGCGCGGCCGGTATGGCGCGGATGGCTGCCTTCAGGGCCTGCTGGAAATGCTTGGGATCCCGTATACCGGTTCCGGCGTATTGGCCTGCTGCCTAGCCATGAACCGGGCAAAGACTAAGGAGGTCCTGCGCTTGCACAATCTGCCCACCGCGCCCGCCTACCAGATTCGCTTCCAGCAACAGGAGGGCATCAGCGAAGTTCACGGCGCTTTTGGCTTCCCTGTGGTCGTGAGGCCGGTGGGTGCCACCCTGCTTTTCGGGGGCACCCTGGTGCGCGACGAGATGGAACTTGAGAGCGCTCTGGAGAGCGCGTTTGCGCTGGACGACGAGGCCCTGGTTGAGCGGTTCGTGCAGGGGAGGCCCATCTCCGTGCCGGTTCTTGACGGCCAGGCGCTTGGCGTGGTGGAGGTGTCTCGAACCGGATCTTGGACCGTGGGGCGGTCATTGGGCGCGCGCGGCCATGAGATCTGTGCCCCCGCGCGCCTGCCGTCCGCCCGCGAGGCCTCCATGTTGCGCCTGGCGACCCATGCCTACGAGGCGCTGGGCTGTGACGGACCGGCTTGCATCGAGATGGTGGTCAGCGAGCGATTCAACGAGATCATCGTGGACGTTGATTCCGCGCCGTTGCTCTTGCCGGGGGCCCCGCTGCCCCGCATGGCGTCTGAAGCCGGGGTTGGCTTCGACGATTTGATCGAGGAGATCTTGGCAGGTGCCCGGCTGCGCGCCTACGGTATTCGGCGCAATCGGCGCACGGATCACAAGACCTTCGAGGGTCCGGACCGCCGGGCGACGGCAGCTCCAGCCGCACACTAATTGATCAGTTCGCCTCTTCGCCAGGCCGCTCCTGCGGTACCATGAGAGCGCTTTGCCTCGAACAGCCCGCCGTTTCGTTCTTCTCGGGACCGCAGCCCTGGCGACTTCGATCCTGGTGCCCGTCAGCATCGGACTGTGGAACCGAGGCGTTGTACCGTGGTTTCGAGCACGCTTGGAACGGGCAATCGGGCGTCAGGTGCGGATTGACAGCCTTGCATTCGGCGGGTTTCGCACCTTGGTCGCACGTGGCGTAGAGGTCTTCGGGGCGCCCCCATTTGATTCAGAGCCGATCATGCGCGCGGAACGCATCGTCGTACGAATGGGCGGGCCGGGGCATGGATTCTGGGATCCTGCCGAAGTGAGAGTGGACGGTCTTGACGTGGAGTACCTGCGCACCGGAACCGCCGACAATCTCACCGGCCAGCTATCATCGGCAGCGGTTCCCTCGCTCGCATCGGGCAGCCGGCGTTCTTTGCGCGAGATGCCGGTTGCGCTTACAGTCCAAAGAGCGCGTGTGCACGGTGTGGTGCTTCTGCCGGGCGGATTGCGGATCGATTTTCGTACGCCCGATGCCAATTTCCAGCGCCCAGCCCCAGGCAAGCAATCGGCATTGCTGCGCGACTTGGTCCTCGAAGTGGGTGGCGTTACGACCTTGCGGGTATCCGAGGTCGCGATCGAGAGTCTGCACGGCATCCCGGTGGCCGCGACCGGCCGGGGAGCCAGCCTGGTGATCCCTGGTGGCGGCGTTCTTGCTGAGGGCGCGACGGTCGAGGCACGCTTCGCTGGTCAGGGCGTGTCCGTCGAACTGCGCAGGGACGATTCTCACGATGTATCTCCGGGCCTGCTCATCTCCGGCCGGACAGCGGGCGATGTGGCTGAGCTGCAGGTGGAGGCGCGCGATTGGCCTCTGCGTGCGCTGGGCGTGAAGGCGGAACCGCGCGGGGTGGGCTTGGACGATGCGCGAGCCGACCTGCACCTCGTGGCGTCCTTCGATATGGAACGCCGACGCGTGCCTTTTCAGGTGGACGGTCATTTGCGCGGTGTCGAGGTACACCATCCGGCTGTTGACCGGACCCCCTGGCGCGACGTGGGCATGGAGATCCACGTCAGTGGCCAGGTGGCAGCCGCGGCCGGCCGGGTCGACATCGAATCAGCCGAGATACGAGCGTTGGGCGCGCATCTCGACATCAAGGGCTGGGCCGAGCTGCTGGGAACGCCCCGGGGGGAATTCACCATCAGCACGCCACGCGCGGCACCCTTGCCGTGCAGTTCCCTGCTCGCCGCACAGGCACAGCCGGTCCGGCAGGCATTGGCGGGGCTCACCCTCGGTGGCAAGCTGGGGGTGGCGGTTGTTTTTTCTTTCGACGCCGCGGCCTGGGAGACCCTGACTTTCGACGTCCGTGTCGATCCGCGCTGCACCGTCAAGACGGAACCGCAGCTGTTGGCCAATCTGACACCCGCGCTGCTAAGGGAGACGCCCACCGGTCCGCTGGCGCCCAACCTCCCCCTCGGCAAGTACCACCCTGATTTTGCCTCGCTGGCGGAAATGCCGAGTCACCTGCCGGCGGCCTTTCTCACCTCTGAAGATAGTCGATTCTTCGCGCACAATGGCTTTGACATCGAGATGATTCGCCATGCTCTGGTGCAGGATCTCGAGACTCGGACTTTCGGACGCGGGGCCAGCACCATCACCCAGCAACTGGCGAAGAACTTGTTCTTGAGTCCCCATCGAACCCTGGCCCGGAAACTGGAGGAAACCGTGCTGGCGTGGCGCCTGCACAATCTCCTCAGGAAGGACCGGATTCTTGAGCTGTACTTGAATGTGATCGACCTTGGCCCAGGAATTCGCGGCGTGCGCCAGGCTGCGCGCGTCTACTTTGGCAAGGAACTTCGCCATCTCCTCCCCATCGAGTCCGCCTACCTGGCGGCGCTGACGCCCAACCCGCACGTGCTCGCGCGGCGATTTCGCGATGGCCACGTGGACGACGGCTGGCTGCAGAGACTCCATGATCTGCTTGCCATGATGAGGCGCAGTGGCCGTCTTACGGCCGAGGAGCTTACCGCGTCCCGCGGAACCAAACCGGCGCTGCGCAAACTCGACAAGGAGTCTACGGCGGGGCGTTGACATGGGGTAGTGCTATTCTCGTCCCCATGAATCTCTTGCGAAGTGTTGCCCTAGGCCTGGCAACCCTGCTGGTGCCATCGCTTGCAGCGGGCTCGCTCGTCCAGGCCCTGGACCTTGCTCAACTGACCGCCCAGGCCGAACGCATCGTGGTCGCCCAGGTCGTGTCGACCAAGAGCGATTGGGATCCCTCCCGCCGGACCATTCGCACGCGCATCGAGATCAAAGTCGAGGAGGCTTGGAAAGGGGCGGTCGCTCCCGGCGAGACCATCGTCATCGTTCAGCCGGGCGGCAGCGTGGGTGACATCGAAATGCGCGTACACGGCATGCCCAGCTTTGCGCTGGGAGAGAAGACCGTGCTGTTCCTCGCCGGCCACGCCGCGCCTCGCGTGGTGGGAATGAGTCAGGGTAAGCGCTCTGTGCGTTGGGACAGCACGGCCAAGCACTGGGTGGCCGAAGGTGCGGAACATTCTGCGGTGGTGCGCCGCGATTCGCAGGGCCGGGTGCAACCGGTCCTGGCTGAGCCTGCCACGGGGCTGGACGAGTTTCGCCAGCGCGTGCGCGCGTTGGTCAAGCCCTAGGAGATCCGGGACAGCTTCCATGAAAAACCGAGCCATCCTGGTGATGACCCTTGTTGTGGCAGGCCTGCCCACCCTGCCCTTGCCTGCTGCCGCCTACGTCCGCACGGTGACCGAGAAGGGCGCGCTGGCAGCATGGAAAACGCCTTGCGTGACCATGGAGTTTTCCCTGGGCGCCCCTCCGCCCGAGTTGGATTCTCAAAGCTACCTTGATGCAGCCAAAGCGGCAGGCGCGGCGTGGAGTCAAGCCTCGCTCGATGGGGTCGATCGATGTACCAACGTGATCTTCACCGTGGTGTCGGTCCCCGATGTCGCCGGTCCGGTGGGCATGGACTACCACAATCGATTGATCTTCCGCCAAGACCAGTGGTGCCGAGATCCCCCGCCCCAGGATCCCAACGACCCCCCCTGCTATGACCCGCACGCTTTGGCCATCACCTCCGTGTTCCAGCTCACCAACAGCGGCGAGATCTTGGATGCTGACTTGGAGGTCAATGCCCACGACTTCACCTGGGGTGACTTCGTGGTCCATCCTGAGTTGTTCGAATCCAACACCCAAGACTTCCAGGGCACGATCACCCACGAGTTCGGGCATGTCATCGGCCTGTACCATACCTGCTTCAACCCAGGTGTAACCTTTGCCGACGGCAAGGCGGTTCCGCGGCCCGTGGACAACCTTGGCAAGCCGGTTCCTGATTGCAGCGACTACGACCTGCCGGACATCGTCACGGAGGCGACGATGTACGTCTCGGTGGCCTCGCCCAGCGCCGAGGTCGAGCTGCGCAGTCTGTCGCCTGATGATCTGCAGGCCGCGTGCGATATCTATCCCGTCACGACGGGCTTCGTGTGCCTCCCTCCGTCGGGAGCCTATGTAGGAGCAGGCGGCGGTGGCTGTTCCTACCCGGCGGGATCCAGGCACAACTCTATTGCCTGTGTGCTGGTGCTCCTCGTGATGGCAACGGTGGTCCGCCGTCGGGGCTAACCGCACGGGGAGCCAGCCGGAATTCCAAGGGGGCGGGCCGTCCCATGGCTCGCACCACGGGGATGCTCTGGGGCGCATGGTCCTTGGCTTGAACGGCCAGGGCATATTCGCCCACGGGCAAACGAATCAAGAACTGNNTCCTGGTTCAGGACGCGGCCCGAAACCACAACGCCAGTTGGCACGACCAGATCGCCGAGATCTCGGGCATCGCCAGGCGCAAGCAAGAGTGGCTCGCGTCGCAGAGGCAGTTTGTCAGCCGGTGAAACTTCAAGCCGCGCGCGCCCCGGAGCCAATCCCCTCACCTCGAAGTGTCCCTGCGCATCGGAAAGCGCCGTGCGGATGCTCCCTTGTCGCGCCAGCGAGCCCGGCGGCAACTCGGCTGCCTCGGCCGCCGTGGGCAAGGCGCCGGGGAGAACAATCACATCCTCATGTCCGCCCACCAGCCCGACCACCGACACGGGCACTGCGCGCAGCGGAGAGCCATTCTGGTCAAGCACACGGCCCGAGACCAGGGCCGCCCGCGCCAGCCTGGGGGCTACGCGGACCTTGCTTCCGGCGCTGAGTGCGATCTCTGGCGCATCCAACAAGATGTGGCCCTCCAGCCGGGCGAGAACCTGGTAGCGACCGGGCCGCATCGGCCCGACGATGAAATTGCCCACCTCATCCGACTGGCAGCCCACGGGCAAGTCATCGGATGGCATGGTCAGCACATCCACCGCGGCCCCGGGAAGGTTTCGGCCCATGTCGTCGCGCACGCCGCCCTCCACGAAGCCGCCCGAACCCAGCAACAACCGCACCGGCGACAGGTGTCCGGTGTTTTCTTCGATCACCTGACTTGCCGTCGCTGACACGAGCTTGCCATGCATGGCGCGAACCGCGAACCGCCCCAGGCCCAGACCCGCGAAAGAGAAGACGCCATGCCCGTCTGCCACCGTCTCACGCGGCCAGCGCACGCCCGGCCCACCCAGCACCACATGCGCCCCTGCTTCGGCACGGTTCGGGCTGCTGAGCACGATGCCGCCAAGGCTGCGCCCCTCCCCTTCGAGCGCCAGGACGAGCGATTCCGCGTCTGGCACGGATCGGTCGAGCTCCAGCGTGCCAAAGCCGGCGGCCTCGGCAAGCAGCGTCCAGGTTCCCGGCAGCAAGCCAGGCAAAACGAAGCGTCCGTCGGGACTCGATCGCGCTTGCACCACGGAACCTGGATGCTTGTCCTTGGGCCAAGCGATGACCAGGGCGTCCGGCAGGGGCGTTCCGTGGCTGTCTTGCACCGTGCCCACGAGGTCGACGGACGGGCCCGGCTTTCTTTCGGCCGCCGATCTTGCGTCGACCGCCACGTCGCGCTTTGGCTTGGATCTCCGGCAAGCCGGCCCGCCAGCAGCCATGAGAATCAGCGCCGCCATTGCTAGAATGGCCACGCGGGCTTGTCTGTCAGTGCTTGCGATGAGCATCAGTCGGTGCTAATGGTACGCCCTCTCGGAGAAACCATGCCTGCGCAGTGTGCAATTTGCGGTAAACAAAGGAAAGTGGCCAACAACGTGAGCCACTCGAACATCAAGACCAAGAGCCTGCAGCGGCCGAACCTGCAGAACGTGCATGTCGTGATAGACGGCTCGCGAAAGCGCGTGCGCGTTTGCACCCGTTGCATCCGCTCCGGTTTCGTCGCGAAGGCCCCGTAGCCTCGACTTGCGCCGCATTCCACGATGGGCTTCAGGCCGCCACGGCCACAGCATCAATTTCGACCTGCGCGCCCCGAGGCAGCGCTGCGACCTGCACGGTGGCTCGTGCCGGCGGCGTGCTTATGAAGTACGTGGAGTAGACCGCGTTCACGGCCGCGAAGTTCGCTAGATCGGTCAGATAAATGGTCGTCTTGACCACAGCGTCCAGGGACACGCCGGCAGCCTTGAGCACGCCAGCCAAGTTTTGCATCACGCGGTGGGTTTCTTTTCCCACGTCGCCATTGCCCACCAACTCGCCGGTTTCCGGGTCGAGCGGAATCTGGCCAGAACAGTAGATGCAGCGAGAGCCATCCACGATCACGGCCTGGGAATACGGGCCAATTGCGCGCGGGGCAGACGGGGTTGAGACGATGTCTCGGATCATGGCCCGATGATAGCAAGGGATGTAGCCTGGGCACGTTTTCGAGGAAGGCGTGTTGCCAAGCGAAGCCTGGCGGCAGTACCCTTCCAGGGTGAAGTCTGCCAGGCGGCCGCGGCGCCGGAATGCCGAACCCGAGACCGCGGCATCCCTGATGTCNNGAGCAAGCCGTGGGCGGTCCCTTGCGCCAGCACACCCGGGCCGAGCGCCTGCACGAGGGCACACTCTTCGTACGCGTGTCGAGTTCCGCGCTGGCCCACCAGATCACCCTGCTCAAGCGGGAGATCCTGACGCGCATGCAGCCACTGGTCGATCCCGGGACGGTCACCGACCTGCGCACCCGCGTGGGTCCGCTGGATGCGCGCTCGTGAGCCGGAGAAGGGCGAAAGTGACGACAATCTTCTTCGTTGGGAACCGTCCCTACGCGCGCATTCCGCAGTTCCGCGCGTCGAGAAACTTAAGCTGCCGGTACAGCGTCTCGACTAGCGGCATGGCCGCGCCGGCTTGCTGGGCGGCGCGCACAGGGTTGCCGTAGATGGCCTCCACCTCCATGGGTCGGTGGTCATCGAAATCGACCTTCAGGCTGGCCCGGTAGGGCTTCATAGCCACGGTCATGTCGAGCATCTTCCGCACGAAGCTGTCGTCGATCTGCCGGCCGCAGGCGAGCGCCCCTGCCACCACCTCGTGCATGATGTCCTCGGCCAGGGCGCGCGTGTGCGGGTCGGCCATCAGCGCCTGTGTGTCCGTGTCCAGCACCACCGACAGACCGCTTATCGGCACGTTCCACACCAGCTTCTGCCAGCGCGCCAGCAGCAAATCATCCAGCAGGTCGACCTCGATGCCTGCAGCCACGAAGTCCTGGCCGATGGCGCGCATGCAGTCGCTGACGCCGGCCTTGGAGCCGTCAGCCGAATATTGCGCAAGGCGAACTGCACCGTAGTCGGAATGGCAGATGTGGCCAGGGCCGACCCTGTTGGAGCAGAGAAAACACAGACCCGCCACCACGGTATGGCCGGGCGCGGCCCGCGCCGCCTCCTCCTCGCCACCCAGCCCATTTTGCATCAGCAACACCACCCCGCCCTCGGCCAGCACCGGCGGCAGCAGCGACGACAACAAGTGATTGTTGGTGGCCTTCAGCGCGACGGCCACGACATCACAACGGGGCATGTCGCGCACATCTCGGTAGGCCTGCACCTGCGGCAGGACGAAGTCGCCGTCCTTTGAATCCACCACCAGCCCGTGCTGGCGCACATGCTCGAAATCGCTATGCAGAAGGAAATGCACATCGCAACCGGCCCGACACAAACGCGCGCCGTAGAGCCCGCCCAGCGCGCCGGTGCCCAAGATTGCGTATCGCCTCGCGTGTGGCATGGCCCGCAAGTATAGAGGTCCCCTGCCCTGCTGTCGCCGAACGTCGAGACACAACATGAAGCTCCCGCCAGAGCCGGGACGGGTTACCATGTCGTCGTGTTCTCAAGGAGATCGATCAGGCCTTGAAGGCGATCTAGGCATCAATATAGAACCGAACGAAGGCTTCCATGAAAACACGAACACTGGGTACGCAAGGTCTGCAAGTGTCGGCGCTCGGCTTGGGCTGCATGGGTATGAGCGAGTTCTATGGTCCGCGCGATGATGCCGAGGCCATCGCGACCATCCATCGTGCCCTCGAGTTGGGCATCGATTTCTTCGACACCGCCGACATGTACGGCCCGTTCACCAACGAGCGTTTGGTCGGGCGCGCACTGGCGGGACGGCGCAAGCACGTGGTCATTGCCACCAAGTTCGGCAACGTCCGCGGCCAGGACGGCGCATGGCTTGGCATCAGCGGGCGACCCGAATATGTGAAAAGGGCGTGCGACGAATCGCTCATGCGCCTAGGCGTCGACCACATCGATCTCTACTACCAGCACCGTGTGGACAAGGACGTGCCCATTGAAGAAACCGTGGGTGCCATGGCTGATTTGATCACCGCGGGCAAAGTGCTCTTTCTCGGTCTGTCCGAGGCCGCAGCCGCGACCATCCGGCGCGCGCACAAGGTCCATCCCATCACTGCGCTGCAAACCGAGTTTTCGATCTTCGAGCGCCATGTGGAAAAGGAAATCCTGCCCACGCTGCGCGAACTCGGCATCGGGTTCGTGCCCTACAGTCCGCTCGGCCGAGGAATCCTGACTGGGGCCATTCGCAGGGTCGAGGACTTGGGGCCGGGCGACACCAGGGTCCAGCGCTTTCCTCGCTTTCAGGGCGACAACTTCGCGAAAAACCTAGCTGTGGCAGACGTGGTCGCCAAGGTCGCGTCCGGCCGAGGCGTCAAGCCCGCCCAGGTCGCGCTGGCCTGGGTACTTGGGCAAGGCGAGGACGTGGCGCCCATCCCGGGCACCAAGCGACGCAAGTACCTCGAAGAGAACGCCGCCGCGGTTGCGGTGCAACTGTCGCCCGCCGACTTGCAGATTCTCGACCAGGCTGGCCAGGCGGTTGGCCAGCGCTACGCCGACATGCGCCCCATTGACGAGTAGAGAGGGGCAGCAGGCCATCGTCGCCACGGCCCAAGGCCTGGAGCGGCTGGAGCTTCTGTCTCCTTGGTCACGCAACGAATCCATGAAGCTCACAGGACGGTTGCGCCCTTGTTGCGGCAGACAGCCAAAAAGGCCGCACCATGACGAATAGCAAGTTCCTACTGGGCATTATGGTCCTAGCCGGCGCCATCGGCGGCGCTTGCTCTGACAACGGCGCTGGAACGCCGGGCAGCGGAGGGTCCGCAGGCGGTGGCCATGGGGGAGCAGGCGCGGGAGGCAACCCGGGAGTGGGGGGCCGCTCCGGCTTGGCTGGTGCCACGGGCGGCCAGTTGGGCAGCGCAGGCACCGTGGCCAACGGGGGCACTACCGGCGCCGAGACAGGCGCGGCTGGTGCGACCGGTTTGGGCGGAACCACCAGCGGAGGCTCAATCGGCTCTGGCGGGAGCTTGATCGCAGGCAGTGCGGCTGGGGGCACGACCACAGGGGCCACGACTGCGGCTCCGGGCGGCACGACGGCCAGCACCACGGCCACCGGTGGCGCCAAGGGCGGCACAACCGGGAGCACTAGCGGCGCAGCAGGTGGCACGACTGCGACTTTGGGCGGCACGACGGCCACTGGCGGTGCCAAAGGCGGCACGACCGGGAGCAGTGGCGGCGCAGCCGGCGGCACGACTGCAAACACCGGCGGCGCGACGGCCACCGGTGGCGCCAAGGGCGGCACGAGCGGGAGCAGTGGCGGCGCGATGGGCGGCACGACCGGAAGCACAGGCGGCGCAACCGGCGGCGCCGGCGGTCAGTCGACGGTCGGCTCGTGCAACGTGGAACCAGTCACGCCGAATGCCACTCCCCAGACGCGCAAGGTGCTGTGCTACCTGTACCAAATCTACGGCAACCACATCCTGTCGGCGCAGGAAGAGAACAACGACGACATCCAGCTCAACTACATCTTCCAGACGACAGGAAAGAAGCCGGCGATCCGCTCCTTTGACATGAACAACAGCAAGGCTCCCGGCCAATGCGTTGATCATTGGAACAACGGCGGCCTTTGCATGTTCGGCTACCACATGGGTATCGCGGGCAGCTACTCGACCAAGACCGACATCGAGCAAGTGCTCACCGAAGGCAGCAGCTACAACACGACCTTCAAGTCCAGATTGGACACGTATGCCGGCGCCTTCCAGCAGTTGGCAGCCGTCAATGGCGTCGGGATCGTCCGGCTCCTCCACGAGGCCGGCAAGAACTGCGCCTGGTTCTGGTGGGGCATGGGGACCGCAGACCAGTACGTCCGTCTGTACAAGTACGCGTTCAACTATCTGACGGTTACCAAGGGGCTCAAGAATACGATTTGGATGGTGCCCCTATGCGGCAGCGGCGTCGATTCTGCGTACAATCCTGGCAAGGGCTTCGCTGACTTGGGTGGATCGGACACCTACGCGGGGGCTGGCAACTATGGCCCGCTCACTGACCAGTTCAACAAGACCGTCGCGGCCTTCCCCGGTCTGCCGATTGCGCTGCACGAGAACGGTCCGATTCCCGACCCGGATCAGATGAAGGCCGCCGGTGCCAAGTGGCTTATGTTCAACACTTGGTGCGACCAGTTCCCCGAACCGCCATCGAATTCCGTAGATCATCTCAAGGCGGTGTACACCCACGAGTACGTGATCACGCTCGACGAAATGCCCAACTTGAAATAGGAGGCTAGCCCAAGGCCGCGCGCAGGTCGCGAACAAATACCTCCAGGGCTGGCACCGGATCGCGACCCTCGCTCACGGCCCGCTCGATCACGCGGACTGCGGCGCTGCCGACCACCACTCCGTCGGCAAAGCTGGCCACGGCGCGCGCGTCTGCCGGCGTGGCGATTCCGAATCCCACGGCCACGGGCAGCCGGTCGCCCGACAGCTCGCGCACCTGTCGCACGCCCGCGGCCGTTTCAGCCAGGTTGGGCAGTTGACTGCCTGTGATGCCGGTCAGCGAGACGTAGTAGAAAAATCCGCCGGCCACGGCGGCGGCTGCCCTGACCCGCGCCGGTGTCGATGTGGGTGCGATGAGAGGCACCAAGTCCAGGCCTTGCTGGGCAAGGGCCTGGGCCAGCTCGGGATCTTCATCGGCAGGCCAATCCACGCACAAAGCTCCGTCGGCGCCAGCCTGCTTGGCTTGGGCAGCAAACTTCGCGGTGCCGCGCACGAAGATCGGATTGGCGTAGCCAAAGAGCACGACCGGAACTTCCGGGTTGTCAGCGCGCACGGCCCGGCACAAATCAAGGGCCTTGGCCATGCCCCCGCCCGCGGCGAGCGCCCGGCGCATGGCCGCCTGAATGGCCGGCCCGTCAGCCGAAGGGTCGCTCCAGGGCACGCCCAGTTCAAGCACATCGGCCCCAGCTCGCGCAGCGGCCAGCAGAAGACGGCGACTGGTCTCGAAATCGGGGTCGCAGCCGGTCAGGTAGAGCACCAGCGCCTTGCGGCCCTGCGAGCGAGCCTTGGCAAACGCGGCGGCTATGCGCGAGGTGGACGGCGCAGTTGTCATGACGACACCCCCGCGCCGAAGTGCTTGGCAATGGTGCCCATGTCCTTGTCGCCGCGGCCCGAGATGTTGATGATGACGCTCGCACCGTCGGAAAGTCGCTCGGCCACGCGAGGCAGTCCTGCCACNNGGGTAGTCGAGGCCAGCCGAAATGGAGTGGGCCTCAGCAATCTGGCCGTCGTCATCGCACAGCACGTACGAGCGCGTGCCGTGCAGTACGCCGGGCCGGCCCTTGCCCAGGGTGGCTGCGTGGTGGTTGGTGTCGACACCCTCGCCCGCAGCCTCGACTCCGAAGAGCTGTACCCCGGGATCGTCGATGAATCCGCGAAACAGGCCCATGGCGTTGGAGCCGCCACCAACGCAAGCCAGGCACGCATCGGGAAGTCGGCCCGTGGCAGCCTGGATCTGGGCGCGCGCCTCGCGCCCGATCACCGACTGCAATTCGCCCACCATGGTCGGATAGGGATGCGGTCCAGCCACGGTCCCCAGCACGTAGTGCGTGGTTCCCACGTTGGTCACCCAGTCGCGCATGGCTTCGTTCATCGCGTCTTTCAGGGTCGCGGTGCCGTCCTTGACCGAGTGGACCTTGGCGCCCAGCAACTGCATGCGAAATACGTTGAGCGATTGGCGTTCCACGTCGACCGCGCCCATGTAGATCTCGCAGGGCAGCCCGAACAGGGCGCAAACCGTGGCCGTGGCCACGCCGTGCTGGCCGGCCCCGGTCTCGGCGATGATGCGCTTCTTGCCCAGACGCCGGGCCAGCAGGATCTGGCCCACACAGTTGTTCAACTTGTGCGAGCCGGTGTGGCAGAGATCCTCGCGCTTGAGAAACACGCGCAGGCGGCGGCCCTGGACCTTTGCCACATGATCGGCTAGCCGCGCCGCCTCGGTCAACGGCGTGGGTCGGCCGACATAGTCGCGCAGCAACCGGTCCAGCTCGGCGCGGAACGGCGGGTCACACGAAAAGTGCTCCCACGCGGCCGTCAGCTCTTCGAGAGCGGGCATCAGGGTCTCGGAGACGTAGCGACCTCCGTAGGGACCAAATCGACCGGGAGATGGGGGAACTGTGGACATCTGACTGGCGCCACTATATGCCTTGGTGTACTCCCGAGTTCAATCAACCGCTCGCACATCATGTCGACGAAACAGGACGACAGCTTCGATCCCAGCCAACGGCGGCTTTGCCCGGACGGCTCTTGCGTGGGTCTTCTGGGCAGTGACGGAAAATGCAAGGTTTGCGGCACGCTCGGCTCGGGCGGGACCGGCGTGACGCCAACCACAGCCGCTCCCACGCCTCCAGCCCCGGAGCCCGAGATCGATGCCGAAGCTGGCTCAGCGCCGCCGCCAGACGCCGAAACAGCAGCCTTTGACCCCAATCGCCGCCTCTGCCCCGACGATGCCTGCATCGGCGTGATCGGCAGCAACAACAGGTGCAGCGTCTGCGGTCGTCCGGGCTGACGGCACGCCCGGTTGTGACGGGCAGTTTAAGTGATACTTGAAAGAAGCTACGCGACTAGCACGATCGAGCCGGTCGTCGCACGTGCCTCCAGGGCAGTATGGGCTGCACCGGCTTCGCGCAAAGAGAACTGCTGCGGCGGCTGGATGCGCACGGCACCCGAACTCACGACCTGGAAGAGATCGGCGGCCATGCGGCGCAGCGCCTCTGGCGTGGCGGCGTACGTGACCAGAGTCGGGCGGGTCAGATAGAGCGATCCCTTGACGCTGAGGGCGGTCAGGTCAAAGGGCGGAACCATGCCTGAGGCCTGGCCGAACATGACCAGGAGGCCGCGCGGCTGAAGGCAATCCAGCGATCCGGCAAAGGTATCCTTGCCCACGCCGTCGTAGACCACGCGCACCCCGCGCCTGCCCGTGATCTCGCGCACGCTCTCGACGAAGTCCTCGCGCGTGTACACGATGACGTGGTCACATCCGTTGGCGCGCGCCCGCGCCACCTTCTCGTCGCTGCCCACCGTGCCGATGACCGTGGCCCCCAGATGCTTGGCCCACTGGCAGGCGATCTGCCCCACCCCACCGGCCGCAGCGTGCATCAGAATGGTGTCGCCAGGCTCAATGTGCGTGGTCTGCAACAGCAGATACTGGGCGGTGAGGCCCTTCAGCATGATGCAGGCCGCGGTGCGATCGTCGATGTCGTCAGGCAAACGCACCAGGCGATCCGCGGGCACGAGGCGTGCCTCGGCGTACGCCCCCACTGGCCCTGTGCCGCAGGCCACGCGATCGCCGGGCCGGAAGTCAGTAACCCCAGGCCCGACCGCTTCCACCACACCGGCTGCTTCGCTGCCCAGCCCTGTCGGAAGCGGCAGCTTGTACACGCCCCGACGGTGATAGACGTCGATGAAGTTCACGCCGACGTAGTGATGGCGAACCAGGGCCTCGCCGGGACCGGGCGGGGCGAGCGCAACCTCTTCCCACGACATGACTTCCGGGCCGCCCGTGTTGTGGATGCGAATGGCCTCGGTCATACACAAAATTTAGCATCGGTGTGTCCCTGAGGCACGAGTGGTAGAACTGGGCCATGGGCTCCTTGTTTCTCGACGCCTGCCGCGGTGAACCCACGCCACGGCCGCCCCTCTGGTTGATGCGCCAGGCAGGCCGCTACCTCCCCGAGTACCGGGAAGTGCGCAACAACGTCACCTTCCTTGAGCTGTGCAAGACACCGCTCCTTGCGGCCGAGGTGACCATACAGCCCATCCGGCGCTTTGCCTTCGACGCCGCGATTCTCTTCTCCGACCTGCTCATTCCCCTGGAAGCCATGGGGCAGACAGTCAGCTTTACCGAGGACGGCCCCACTCTCGCGCCGCCGGTACGGACCGCGGCGGATCTGGCCCGGCTCGCGCTGTTCGACCCGTGGGAACGCACGCCGTTCGTTCTGGAAGCCATCCGCTTGTTGCGCCCGCAGCTCGGCGAGACGCCTCTCATCGGCTTTGCGGGCGCGCCCTTTACCGCCGCGACCTACGCCATCGAGGGAAAGACCTCGCGACGCTTTGTCGAGACCAAGAAGCTTCTCTATCGTGAGCCGGAGACCGCCCATCAGTTGCTCGCGCTAATCGAAAGTGCCACGCGCTCGTATCTGCTGGCTCAGGTGGCGGCGGGTGCCCAGGCCATCCAGATCTTCGACTCGTGGCTGGGCGTGGTTTCGCCCGAGGAATGGGACGAGTTCGTGGCCGGACCCACCGCGAGCCTGGTGGCGGCGGTCAAGGCGACCGGCGTGCCGGTCATCTACTTTCCCAATGGGGCGACCACCATCCTGGACCGCGTGGCGCGCGTGGGCGCCGATGTCTACGGGATCGACTGGCGCCTGCCTCTCGACGAAGCGCGGGTGCGGCTCGCCGCCGGCGGTGCCGAGCACGCGGCCGTGCAGGGCAACCTCGACCCGGCCATTCTCCTGGGCCCGGTCGAGCGGATTGGGCGCCAGGCCGCTGAGGTGATCCGTCGCGGGGCTGGCCGCGGCCACATCTTCAATCTGGGCCACGGCATCTACCCAGACACGCCTATCGAAAGCGTGGAAGCCCTGGTCCGCGCNNATGGGAGGCCCGGATTCGCCGGCGGCGGTGGAGCCATTTCTGCGCAACCTGTTTTCCGATCCCGACATCATCCAGTTGCGCTGGGCGCCGCCTGTGCAGCCGATCTTGGCGCGTTTCATCGCACACCGCCGGGCCCCTTTCTCGCGAGCCGCCTACGCCCAGATCGGCGGGCGCTCACCCATCCGTGAAGAGTCAACCGCCCAGGTGCAAGCGGTGGTGGCAGCCATGGCCGCATCAGGTGTCGTGGCCAAGCCGTACCTGGCCATGAGCTACTGGCACCCCTTTCCCGCCGAGACCGTGGCAGCCATGCAAGCTGACGGCATCACACGGGCTCTGCTGCTGCCACTGTATCCCCATCGATCGAGGACGACCAGCGGGTCAGCCTTTCGCACCATCGAGTCCGCCCTGAAGAAAGCGCCAATCGCCACGGCCCGCATCGAGGGATACGCCACCAACCCGGGCTACTTGGACGCCCTGTGCGACCGCATCGCCGAAGCCTCGGCGCAAATACCGGAGCTGGAACGTGCGACTGCCCCGGTGCTGTTTTCCGCGCACGGCCTTCCCGAAGACTACGTCCGTCGCGGCGATCCCTATCTCGACGATATCCGCGCGACCGTGGCCGCGGTCACGCAGCGGCTGGGGCTGGAGGGCCGGGCACAACTCGCCTTTCAAAGCCGCGTAGGTCGGCAGCGCTGGCTGGGGCCCACCACGGAAAAAGCTCTTGATGCCCTACCTGGTGCGGGCCAGCGGGCCGTGGTCGTGGTTCCGGTTTCTTTCACTGGCGAACATCTCGAGACGCTGCAAGAGATCGACATCCTCTACCGCGAAAGGGCCGCCGCGCGAGGGATCACCAGCTTCGCCCGGGCGCGGGCCGTGGGCTGTCATCCAGCCTTCATTGCAGGGCTGGCGGGCTTGCTGATAACCGCCGCGCGCGATCGCGGCTGGGTGTAGCCCAACTACTGGGCGAAGCAGCGCGGGTCGTCACGCGTGATAGCCGTCGTCGGGTCAGCGATGCCTGCGAAGCGGAAGAATGCGAAAATGCCCAGGTCGTCGCCCACCACCAAGACGTGCTTGTCTTGCTGCCCGCCGTCCTTGTGGTTCGGACAAACGCGGCTGCTGTCGAACTCTAGGTCAGCCAGGCCGATGCCGAAGAATCCCGTGTTGGCAATCGGATTGCTGTCGTAGACCACGGCGATCGGCGTCTTGACCTCGACAGGAGCTCCGGGAAGCCTGTAGACCAGTACCTGGCCGGCCTTGGGTGTGCCGCCCACGTCGGCCTGCAAGGCGGTGACGGCGAGTTCCTTGCTCCCGTCGCCATCGATGTCCACCAGAGCCACTCGCTGTCCGAACTCCGAAGCGCTGTCGGGGGTGTTGGGGTCGGCCATGGTGACCCCCGAAACCGTCACGACCCGAACCTTGGTGAATCTCGTATACTTCGGGCTGCCGTCAAACGGGCTGTAGAAGAGATAGGCGCGATCGGGCGGCGCGCCCACCACCAGTTCGGCCAGGCCATCCCCGTTGAGGTCGTCCACCGCCGCCAGCGCCGTGCCGTATCCGCCGACCGCCGGAATGCCACCCTGATCAGGGAAGTTGACCGTGCCGGCGCAGAACAGCCCGGGTGGCGACGATGGGCTGGCCGGATTAATCCCATAGCGCAAGATGAACACTTTTCCGGTACCGCCTTTGACCGGCAATCCGACGGCGATTTCTTGTCTGTGGACACCGTCGGCGTCGTCCAAGAAATTCCCGACCGCGAGCGACCGGTGTCGGTCGAGCGGCGTCGCGAGAGCGCCCGTGCAGGTGGTCGAAGCCAACAGGCCGTTGGTGATGCTGAGCACGGACACTCCGTTGTCGGAAACGACGATCGCCTCATCGTTGGTCTCATCGTTGGTTGTCTGGGTCACCTGCCCGCGTGCGACGGCCAGGCCGAAATGCCCGCGCGGCTGCGTGCCAGCCGGGCCATCAGTGGAAGCCCCGGGTTGCAAGCTGGCCTGTTGCAAGGCCACATTGACGCTGGTATCCGCACCCAGATTGAGGAACGCGATGCGACCGGCAGGTGCCCCCGATCCCAAGTTCGGCATGCCCAGCAGGATGGTACCCGCTGCCCCCGGGCCGTTCAGCCAAGCGGCGCTGGTGATGCCGCCCTGACTCTGGTCCGAAGGCTCGATCAGGGCGCGGAGATCGTCGCCGCTGGCACTCTGAACATGGGCTTTGCCGTCGCCGTCGAAATCCGCCCAGGCCAGGCTTGCCGTGTCGGTTCCCGCGAAAAGCAGACGGGCTGCCACCGTGGGCCTGTCTTGAGGTGGGGGCAAGGCCAGCAGCGTGCGGCCGACGTTCGAGCCGAAGCCGCTGGGCGCGCTGATGTACTGCACAGGCGCCTTGTCGAGCGCGGCACCGAAATCCCCAGGATCGCAGCCGCCTGCGAGCGCCAGGGCAGACAACGCAACTATCGTCCGTCGCATCTTAGAACCTCCCCGTGGCGGCAAGCCCAGCGCCGTCCGGCACGCCGAAGGGGATCAGGCTGAGGTTTTTCGGCTCGGGCGTGGTCCGGTTGACATTGTTGACTGCGGCCGTGCTGGGCGGCCCCGATTCGAGGAAATTCCACAGCGACATCAGCCCGGCGATCGCCCCCAGTCCGAACAACACGTCGGCTTCGATGTAGTCCCACTGGCCGGTACTGTTGCGCGAGTCGTTGTTCTTGGTGAACTTCGCAGGGTTCGCGATGTCGCGGTTGATCTGGTCCTTGACCCCCATGCCCTCCACGCCCCGCCAGATGCCGAGGCTAAACGCCACCGCCGATGTGACGGCATAGGCCCATGCCCTGGTTCTGGGAGGCTTGGGCGAAAACTGCAGGTTCAGTGTCGTCTCGTCAGCGCGGTTGGCTGTCAGTTTGCCCGTGTAGGCTTCCATGCCTTCCTGCTGAACGACGATCTGATGTTCGCCCGGCTTGACCCGCTGCTCGCAGGGCATGGCGCAGGCGAGGACTCCGTCGACCATGAGATGCGCGCCCTGGCTGTCTTTCCCGCCGGCCTTGAGCAAGGCGTAGTCGACGGTCTCCAGGGTAATCGTGTGCGTGGTGGCAGTTCCTGGCTCGACGGTGATTTCCTTCTGACTCGTCTGATAGCCGGGCCTCGCCACCCACAGCATGTGCTTGCCTGGTTTGAGGTGTCCGGTGTACGGGGTTTTGCCGAGGGCGCCGATTTCCTGGCGATCGATGAACACGTCGGCGCCGGGTACGTTGGCGATGACCTCGATCCAGCCCAGGAAGTGCTGTTCGGATAGCGCGATGTAGATCTCCACCACCTTGTCGGTACGAGGAGAGATCTCGCGTTCTTCTGACTTGAACCCCTGGGCTTCGAAGATCAGCTTCACCGGCTTGGGCTCCAACGAGCCTTGCCACGGGGTGGTGGCGAAGATCCCTTTGGATTTGTCATCGAGGTAGATGGTGGCGCCAGTCGGCTTGGTCTCGATGATCACCAGTCCCTTGGTCTCGATGGTGGGCAGCACCGCCGCGGGCGCGGGTGCCTTTTCGGCGGTTTTCGCCGCCGGAGGCGGTGGCGCCAGCAGCGCCTTCAGGCTCTCGATGCGAGTCTTGACGTCAGCGGCATCGCGGGCTTGCGGATCCTTGTCAAGATAGCGCTGGAACGTGTCGACGGCGCGATCCAATTTCTTCGCCTTCTCCAGCGCGACCGCGGCGTTGAAGAGAAACGAGCTGAAGGGCTTCTTGTCGTAGGCCGACAGGAACTTGGCTGCGGCGTCGTCCCACAGTTCCCTCAAGTAGAGGATCTGGGCTTCCTCGAACTGGGCCTTGGCTGCCTGCAGGTCGAGGTCGGGAGCCGCTGGTTCCTGCGCTCGACCCACGTGTTCGGAGGCGACCACCGCGCCTACCAGGCACAAGGCTGCGGCTAGGGCTGGTTTCAGCAAGCGTTCCATGGTGATCCATGATTGCGCCATTCACCGGGGACGATCAAGAAGGGAAAAGGAACAACGGAACTCGGCGGGGGGAGTCCGCGCATTCAAAGTTCCACACCGGCGCCCAGCCAGCGGCACTACGCGATCACGTGAATCAGCGATGCGCTGGTCTCGTCCGCCGCGCGCGCCACAGCCAGGTTCGCCTGAGCCAGCCTCTGGTCCACCACGAGGCCGACCATGTCGTGGGCCACCCTTTCGTCCGGCGGCTGGTTGCGAACTCGCTCCGCCAGCCGCGCAATGTCGTCGCAGCGAGCGGAATAGCCTGCCAGAGCGGTACTGAGCGCTCGAATCATGCTGCCTCTGCTCCTGATATCGACACGCAAGTTGAGAAGATTGAGTCGCGACTTGTTTCGGCCCACGCGCGGATAGCGCCCTGACGCTTGACAGCTTTTCGCCCCCCCCGGTGTTGGGATCTCACCACCGCTGTCTGTTGTTGGTCAGATCCACGGCGAGATCCTTCGGTTTTTGGCCACATTCCTCATAGGCCCAGCTCTTGCTTGGACTCGGGAGCATGACCATGTCGCCTCGTCTTGGCGTGCTTGGCTTGGCGGCTCTGAGTATCTGGCCCAGCGTCGCATACGGCCAGAAACACTCCAGCGACAGCGGACGCAGCCAGCAGGCGAGCACGGATGAGGAAAAGTTACCATGGTTGGCCGCAACGCTTACTGCCGGCCCGGCTGTTCTCGGATATGGAATCGCGGCGGCGGCAGCTTTTCAAAGCGGGCATGTGACGTCCGCGCAGACCGTCTGTCTGGTCGGAGGTCTTTCGCTTGGCCTCCTCGGGCCGTCAGCGGGACACATCTACACTGGCAACTACCTTCGCGCTGGTTTGTTTGGCATGGGGCGTCTGGCCTTCGCGGGCATCGCGTTCGCTGGTCTTCTTTCGGCCATGCACCACCCCGACCGCGACGAGGCCGGGTACACAGATGACAGATCCTGGCTCTTGGGACTCATGATTGCTGGCTCCGCTGGTGTGCTTGCTCTAACTATCTGGGAGAGCATCGACAGCTACTCGTCAGCAAGGGAGGTCAATCGGAAACGGAAGGGGCGGGCTTTGGCCCTGTCACCCTTCATCGTCCGAGCCACGAGCACGGGCTCTTCGTCGGTCGCCGGATTGCTGGTTTCCGGACGGTTCTGACAGCAAGTCAGCCTTCTCTCGTTTCATTCTCTGTGCAGCGTCTGCGGGCTGTGGTCAAATAGCCCCCTCTATGAACCGCCCAGCCTCGACTAACATCGCGCGACGAAAGGCCGACCATCTGCACATCGCCAGGTCCGGCGCGGGCCGCTTCGCGCGCACGAGTCTCTTGGAATGCGTGCAGCTCATCCACACGGCACTGCCTGAGTTGGCACTCGACGAGATCGATCTTTGCACCACCCTACTCGGGCGGAAGCTGGCCGCGCCGCTCATGGTCGCGGGCATGACCGGAGGCACCCAGGAAGGCGCAACCATCAACCGCGTTCTGGCTGCCAGTGCCGAGAAACTCGGCATCGCGTTCGGGCTGGGCAGCGTGCGTCCTATGCTGGACCACCCTGCCCTTGCGGCCACGTTTCAGGTGCGCAAGGTCGCGCCTTCGGTCTTCCTTTTCGCCAACCTGGGTGTGGCCCAGCTCCGCCAGATGAAGACCAGCGAGGTGGCTCAGGCCATGGATCGTGTGGGGGCAGACGCCATCTGCGTTCACCTCAACGCCGGACAGGAGTTGGCCCAGCCAGGCGGCGATCGCGACTTCCACGACGGGCTGGCTACCATTCGCCGCTTGTGTGCCGAGCTGGGGCGGCCCTTGATGGTCAAAGAAACCGGCTGTGGTGTTTCGCCGTCGGTGGCGCGTGCCTTGGTCGACGTGGGCGTGACGGCCATCGACGTGTCGGGCGCGGGCGGTACCTCGTGGATCGCCATCGAAGCCCTGCGCGCGCGCGGCGCCCAGGCGACGCTGGGCCGCGAGTTGCGCGAATGGGGCATTCCCACCGCGGCCTGCGTGGGCTGGCTGGCGGGCGCGGGCCTGCGCGCCGAGATCGTGGCGTCCGGTGGCGTACGCACGGGTCTGGACGCCGCGCGGGCGCTCGCTCTCGGGGCCCGCGTGGTGGCGCTGGCCCAGCCAGCTTTGGTCGCCGCCTGCAAGGGCGGCGAGCGAGGAGCAACCGCCTACCTGTCCGGAATCATCGACGGCCTCCGCCAGGTGTGCCTGCTTTCGGGTCAGCGAAGCGCAGCCGACCTCGCCCGCGCCCCGCGCGTGATTACCGGTGAGCTCGGCCAGTGGCTGGCGCAAAGGCCGGCATGACGGAGGATGCAGCGACCACCACCGGCTTCGGTCACGGCAAGGTGATCCTCCTGGGCGAGCACGCGGTGGTGTACGGTCAGCCAGCCGTGGCCGCGGGCATGCAGGCTGGTGTGCGCTCCCACGCCAGTGCAGGAACCGGCAGCGTGCGCGTGCCGGCCTGGCAGCTCGATGTGCAGGTGGGCGACGGCTCGCCCGTGAGTGCCGCGGTCGATGGGTTGTGCCAGCGACTGGGCGTGGCCGGCCGCAGCCTGGATTTCTGGCTGGAAGCCGAGGTGCCGTCGCGGGCCGGCCTGGGAAGTTCGGCGGCCATGGCCGTGGCTATCGCGCGGGCAGTGGCCGCGCGCACCGGTGCAAGCGAAGGCGACGTGCTGGCCGCTGCGGCAGCGGCTGAAGCGGTTTTTCACAAAACTCCCTCGGGAATCGACACCGCGGCAGCCAGCCGGGGCGGCGTGGGCCGTTTCGATCGGGCGGCAGGCTGGCAGGCCATCCCGATCAGCGGCCCCATCGAGTTGTGCGTGGGCCTTTCAGGACAGGTGCGCCAGACCGGCGATCTGGTCAGTGGCGTGGCCCAGCTATGCGAGCGTGTTCCGGTCGCGCGCCGTCTCATCGACGCCCTGGGCGATGTGGCCCGTGCTGGGATGGAGGCCCTGGCCAGCGGCGATCAAGTGGCGCTCGGGCACCAGTTCGACATGGCCCACGGCCTGCTTTCCGGGCTGGGCGTGTCCTCGCCTGAACTGGACGCCCTGGTTCGCGCCGCGCGTGGGGCCGGCGCCTTGGGCGCCAAGCTGACCGGCGCAGGCGGCGGAGGCGCGGTGATCGCGTTGGCTCCTGATTGCGCTGAAGAAGTGTTGAAAAGCTGGCGCAGCATGGGCTGCTATGGCTTCCTTACCCTGGTAGGAAATTGAGTATTTTCGGTTTACCTCTTTCGGTTACCGCACGCGCGGGAACCAACATTGCCCTGGTCAAGTACTGGGGCAAACGCGACGCCACTTTGAATCTGCCAGCGACCGGCAGCCTGTCACTGACCCTGGCCAATTTTGGCAGCGAAACCACGGTGCGGTTTGCTCCCGACGCCGAAGCGCCCGACGGCGGCGAACGCATTACCCTGGACGGAGCGCCCGCTCCGCCGCGTTTCGCCGAGCGGGTGAGTCGCTTCCTCGATCTAATTCGCCACGAAGCACGCGTGGGACTGCCCGCCGAGGTCGCCACCCGCAACAGCGTGCCCACCGCTGCTGGCCTGGCCTCGTCGGCTGCTGGTTTCGCGGCGCTGGCGCTGGCCGCCTCGCGGGCCGCAGGCATGAATCTGGCCCCGCCCGAGCTGTCCGCCCTGGCCCGCCGGGGCTCGGGTTCGGCAGCGCGTTCGATCTTTGGCGGCTTCGTCGAGATGGCTGCGGGCACGCTTCGCGACGGCAGCGATGCCTGCGCACAAACGCTGCTGCCGGCGGGTGTCTGGGATGTGTGTCTGGTGGTGGCGATCACGTCCGATGGGCCCAAGGCCATTTCATCGAGCGAGGCCATGGAGCGGACCGCCAAGACTTCGCCCTACTATGCGGGATGGCTGCAAGCAGTCCCGCAGGATCTGGCCGCGGCCCGCACCGCCGTCACGGCTCAGGATTTGGCCGGGCTGGGTCGCGTGGCCGAGCGCAGTGCCATGCGCATGCACGCCTGTGCCATGGCCGCCGACCCGCCTATCTTGTATTGGAACGCCGCGACCCTGGCCGCGATGGAAACCGTACGGCGCTTGCGTGCCGCCGGCACAGACGCCTTCTTCACCATCGACGCCGGGCCCCACGTCAAGGTTCTGTGCGCGGCACGCGACGCCGCGCTGGTGGAGCCCGCGCTGGCCGCGACGCCCGGGGTTGTGCGCACCCTGGTGCTGGCGCCCGGTCCAGGCGCCGAGGTTGTGTGCGAGGAGCGGCGATGAGCGGCTCGCGCACCACTCTGGTGGGCACGCCGGTGGTCGCTGCCCCGGGCAAAATCTTTCTGGTGGGCGAGTACTCCGTGCTCGAGGGCGGCGTGGCTGTGTTGGCCGCGGTGTCGCGCTACGCGGTTGCGCAGTACTTGCCCGGGAGCGAACCGCAGTCGGCGGTGGTCGATGAGGCGGTGAAGCGCGCGTTGGCAGCAATCGGCGAAGCCTCGGCCGCCCTGCCGCCTGGATCCGTGCTGGTGGACACAGACTCGTTCTGCCAAGGCAAGGTCAAGATCGGGCTGGGCTCCAGCGCAGCGACCGCGGTGGCAACAGTGGGCGCCATTTTCGAGTCGGCTGGCGTGTCAATCGAAGGCATGCAGCATGAGGTCTTCTCGATCGCCGAGGCTGCCCACCGCGCGGCCCAGAACGGAGTGGGCTCGGGCGCCGACGTGGCAGCCGCGGTCTGGGGTGGCTTCACCAAGTTCGTGCGGCCCGCCGAAGGTCCCCCTGTCGTCGAACCGATTGTTGTGCCGGCCGGCCTGCACTTGGTTGTGTTCTGGACAGGAGAGTCGGCTGACACGCGCGATCTGGTGGAATCAGTACGGAGTTACGCGCGCCTGGCACCGTCGTCCTATCGCATGCTGATGGGCGCGCTGCGCACCACGGCCGAGCGTTTCGTGAACGAATTGCTCGCGGGGCGCGCCACCGGCGCCGTGGTGGCTGCGGGTCGCTATGGCCGACAAATGGCCGAACTGGGCAAGGCCGCGGGTGTGAAGATCGTGACCGACGCTTTCGAGCAGGCCGCTGCTCTGGCCCGTGAGTTGGGCGGCGATGCCAAACCCTCGGGGGCCGGGGGTGGCGACGTGGGCGTGGCTCTGTTTGCTACGCCCGAAGCCGCGGCGTTGTTCGTGCGCGCGTGCCAGCCCGCCGTTTCGGTATTGGATGTCTCGCTGGCTCGCTCCGGCGTNNAGTTGGCGGCGCATGCAGAACTGACCAATGATGACCTGGCGTTGCTGGACACCGGCGGCCTTGCTGCGGCAGACGCGGCCCGCATGATTGAGAATGTCGTGGGTATCTATGCCCTGCCCCTGGGCGTGGCGCTCAACTTCCAGATCAACCAGCGCGACTATCTGGTTCCCATGGCGGTGGAGGAACCGTCGGTGGTGGCCGCGGCCTCATACGCAGCCCGCATGGTGCGCGAAGGTGGCGGCTTCTCGGCCACAGCCGACCTGCCGGTCATGATCGCCCAGATCGAGCTGCGCGATGTCGCCGATCCGCCCGCGGCACGCGCCCGCATCGAAGCCGCCCGGGCCGAGATCCTTGCGCTCGCCGACAGCTGCCAGGCGGTGCTGGTCTCGGTCGGTGGTGGCGCGCGCGACCTGGAAGTGCGACACGTGACCGGCTCGACGCAAAACCGACTGGTGGTTCACCTGCACGTGAACTGTCGCGACGCCATGGGCGCCAACTCGGTCAACACCATGGCCGAATGTGTGGCCCCTCGTCTGGCCGAGCTTTCCGGCGGCCGGGTCGGTCTGCGCATTCTCTCCAATCTGGCGGACCGGCGCGTGGTGCGCGTGAGTGCCCGTATTCCTTTTGCTGCGCTCGCCTCCGACAAGGGCGGCGCCACCGGCAGGCAGGTGGCAGAGGGCGTTGCCGCTGCCTCGCGGTTCGCCGAAGACGACCCCTATCGGGCGGCGACCCACAACAAGGGCATCATGAACGGCGTGGACGCCGTGGTCATGGCCACTGGCAACGACTGGCGCGGCGTGGAAGCGGGCGCGCACGCCTATGCCGCGCGCGACGGCCGCTATCGGCCGCTGGCCACCTGGAAGGTCGAAGGCGAGAGTCTGCGGGGACGTCTGGAGATGCCGATGGCGGTGGGCACGGTCGGCGGAACCTTGCAGGTGCACCCAGGAGCGCGACTCGCTCTGCGCATCCTGCGCGTCTCCTCTTCCGAGGAGCTGGGCATGGTGATCGGCGCCGCGGGTCTGGGACAGAACCTGGCCGCCCTGCGCGCCTTGGCCACCGAAGGCATTCAGCGCGGTCACATGACCCTGCACAAGCGCGCGGTGGGCGATCCAGGGCCCGCCCGGAACGGACCGCGCCCGTGATCCGTGCGATTCTGCGCAGCGGACGTTCGCGTCTGGCCGCCAAGGTCCGCGGCCATGAGGACACGCCCAGCCGGGCGGATTCCCCCCTGCCCTGGCTGTCCCCACCACCCGGTCCTTGGACCGTGGAGCGCGCCTACCACTACTGCGAGGAGTTCGCGCGCGTCCACTACGAGAACTTCCCGGTGGCTTCTCGCTTCGTGCCCTCGGCCTTGCGGCCCCATGTGGTCGCGCTCTATGCCTTTTTCCGCGCGGCCGACGATTTTGCCGACGAGCCCCAGTACGACGGCCACCGCGGCGAAGCGCTCGACGCCTGGCAAGAGGAGCTG
The DNA here is from genome assembly GCA_003153875.1 of Myxococcales bacterium. The sequence continues at coordinate 46,675 of PMBY01000331.1, forward strand.
AACCTGTGCTTCCACGGCGAGCCCCGCCATCCGGTTTTCGTGGCTCTACGCGACACCATCGACAAGCGCGGTTTGACCCTGCCGCCCTTTGAGGATCTGCTGTCTGCACTTCGCGCCGATCTCGAGGTCACGCGCTATGCGACGTTTGCTTCTTTGCGCGCCTACACCGCACGTTCGGCTGAGCCGGTGGGACGGCTGCTTCTCGGACTGTTCGGTTACCACGACCCCGAGCTGGTTCGCTATGCCGACGAGATCGCGACCGCCATGCAGTTGACCAACTACTGGCAGGACGTGGCTTCCGACGCCGCCCGCGACCACATCTACATTCCCGGCGAGGATCTGCACTTCTTCGGCGTGAGCGAGGCTGACATCAAATCTCTGCGGCTGGCCACGCCCATCCGCGATCTGATGCGTTTCGAGGTGACACGCACGCGCGCCCTGTTCGAGCGCGGCCGCCCTCTGCTCGGCAAACTTGGGCACGACTTCAAGTTCGAGCTGGCCCTCATCTGGCTGGCCGGCATGGCCATACTCGACAAGATCGAGGAGGCCGACTTCGACGTGTTCACCCACCGCCCGGTCATCGGCAAGCGCGACAAGGCCAAGATCCTGGCCCGCGCCGCCAAACGCTGGGCCGC
>PMBY01000331.1:47369-72423 GCA_003153875.1 Myxococcales bacterium
CTCTTCGGCGGATGGGCGGCCGATCGCTGGGAGCGCCGCAATCTGTCGCTGATCTCGATGTCCGTCCTACTGGTCGGCGCGATCATTCTGCTGCTGCTCAACCTGGGACCAGGGCCGCGGGCTGTCTGGCCGTTCTATCTGGTGCAGGGGCTGGCCGGCTTGGCCCGCGCCTTCTACCGGCCCGCCTACAATGCCCTGGGCACCGAACTCATCCCGCGCGAGGCCTATCAGAACGCGGCCACCTGGCGCAGCTCGGTCTTCTTTTCGGCCACGGTGGTCGGTCCTGCCCTGGGCGGATTGCTCTACGGCTTCGCGGGCCCGCTGTGCGCCTACGGCACCGAGGCCGGGTTCATCGCGTTCAGTCTCTTTGCGCTCGGCCGGGTGCGGCGACGGCCTCGTCCGCTGACTGCGGAAACCCAATTGGCGCGCAGCCTGATTGAAGGAGTGCGCTTCGTGTTCTCGCACCGTCTGATTCTCTCGGTGTTGTCCCTCGATCTGTTCGCGGTGCTTTTCGGCGGCGCCGTCGCTCTGTTGCCCGCATTTGCCAGCGATGTCTTGCAGGTAGGTCCGCGTGGCCTCGGTCTGCTGCGTGCGGCGCCTGCGCTGGGCGGGGTGCTGATGTCCGTCGTGCTGGCCCACCGGCCCCAGTCGCGTGGCACGGGCAAGACCCTGCTCTATTGCGTGGCGCTCTTCGGGTTGACCTGGATCGGCTTTGCCTGGTCGACGAGCTTCGTGCTGTCCTGGCTCCTGCTGGCCGCAGGCGGTGCCTTTGACAACGTGAGCGTGGTTCTGCGCGCTACCCTGGTGCAGATGAAGACGCCGCCCGAGATGATGGGACGAGTGCAGGCCATCAACGGGTTCTTCATCGGCAGCAGCAACGAGTTGGGCGCCTTCGAGTCGGGTGTGGCGGCACGCTTGTTCGGCCTCATACCCAGCGTGGTTCTCGGCGCATGTATCACCCTGGTCGTGGTGGCAGTCACCGCCTGGCGGGTTCCGGAACTGCGCAAGCTCAGTCGGCTGTGACAGGCGACCGAAGAGGCGCAGCCTTGCGGACTACTTCTTCTGCTTGCGCAAGATCGCCAGGCGCTCGGCGATGTCGCGCTCGCGGCCGCTATTCGACGGCTGGTAGTAGTGCCGCCCTTTCAACTCGTCGGGCAGATAGTCCTCGACGACAAAGTGGCCTTCATAGTTGTGCGGGTACTTGTACTCCTTGCCAAAGCCCATGGACTGGCCCAGCGCCGAGCTAGCATTGCGCAGGTGCAGCGGCACCGGCAGCGCGCCTTGCTCTTCCACGTCAGCCTTGGCGGCAGCGTAGGTCGTCACCGAGGTGTTGCTCTTGGGCGCGACCGCGAGGTACACCGCCGCTTGCGTGAGCGGGAGGTGACCCTCGGGCATGCCCACGAAACGAAGCGCGTCGGTCGCGGCCATGGCCACGCGCAAGGCATTGGGATCCGCGTTGCCGACGTCCTCAGCGGCAAAGATCACCATCCGGCGCGCCACGAAAAGCGGATCCTCGCCCGCTTCCAGCATACGCGCCATCCAGTACACAGCCGCATCCGGGTCGCTGCCGCGCATGCTCTTGATGAAGGCGCTCACCACTTCGTAGTGCTGGTCGCCGGCTTTGTCGTAGAGCAAAGCCCGCCGTTGCAGGGCTTCTTCGATGGTCTTGGCGTCGATGAGTTTGCGGCCCTCGGGGTCGGGCAGTGCGACGGCCGCAGCGGCCTCCAACGTGGACAAGGCCCGACGCGCGTCACCGCCAGCCTCGGCCGCCACCAAGTTGCGTGTAGCCTCGGAACACTCGATGGACTCAGCGCCCAGGCCCCGCCGGGGATCGGCAAGCGCGCGGTCGATGATGGTGCGCAGGTTCTCCTGGGAGAGCGGCTTGAGCACCACCACCTTGGCGCGCGAGAGCAGCGGCGCATTCACCTCGAAGGATGGATTCTCCGTAGTGGCACCCACCAGAATGACCGTGCCCGCCTCCACATGGGGCAGAAGCGCGTCCTGCTGGGCCTTGTTGAAACGGTGGATCTCGTCGATGAACAACAGAGTCCGCTGCCCGCGCATGTCGCGCCGCTGAGCCGCCTCGGCCACGGCTTCGCGCACCTCTTTGACTCCGGCCATCACCGCTGACATGGCCACGAAACTGGCGTTGGTTTCCGCAGCCAGCAGGCGCCCCAGCGTGGTCTTGCCGGTTCCCGGCGGTCCCCACAGAATGAGGGAGGTCAGCTCCTTGCTGTCGAGCGCGCGTCGCAGCCAGCGGCCCGGTCCGAGCAGATGGTCCTGGCCCACGTACTCGGACATCGACATGGGCCGCATGCGCTCGGCCAGCGGCTGGCCGCGTCGGTCTTTGCCGGCTGCATGTGCGAACAGGTCCACGGCACGCAGTATACCCGCTGCGCTCCCTACGACGAGCCAGGCAACGCCGACAGGACTCGCACGTAGCCCTGATCGTCGATGTCGACCAGGCGCTCTCTCAGCAGTCGTCCCACTCCCCGTTTGAATGCCTTCTTGCTCAAGCCGAAGAGCGCGCGAATTTGTTCGGGGTCGGAGCGATCCCCGAGCTTGGGCGCGCCCGGCCGTCTGAGTAGTTGCAGGATCTTCTGCGCGTCGTCGGCCAGCTCTTCGTGCGCATGCCCGCGCAACGACAACTCGATCTTTCCGTCCGGGTGCACGCGGGTCACGCGAAGACGCGCCGCTTGACCGCGCGATAGGTTGTGGGGTTCTTGCTTGGGCACCAGCCCGACAAAGCGGCGCTGCACGATCACGAACAGACCGATGTCAGGGTCGTCCCGCCAGGCTTCGCCCTCTACCCATTCGCCGTGTGCCAAGGTATCGCTTCCGCCCAGCCACTCGCTCACCCGCATGGTTCCGGCGAGTCGTCCGCTGTTGTCGATGTAGAGGCCAATCGGTTGCCGTTCACCAACGCACAACTTCCTGGTCTGCTCCGCGAACGGCACCAGCAATTCCTTTGGCAGGCCCCAGTCCACGAACGCGCCGAAATCCGTGCACGCCGTCACTGTGAGAAACGCCACCTCGCCCAGCCCCAGCTTGGGGGTCGCGGTCGTGGCCAGCGGACGCCCCTCGGAATCCAACGTGACGAAGACGCTGATTTCGTCGCCCTCGTGTGCATTCTCCGGAATCTCCGGCCCAAGCAGCAGCAGCGCGACTGCATCGAGGGCTGCGCCCTTCTCGACCAGGAAGGCGCCTGGGCTGCCAAAGCGTCGTATCTGCAAGGTGGCGAAGCGACCAAGAAGGTCGTGGAAGGGGTGTGCTGAATCGGACATTGGACGCAAGTGTGCCATGGATACGAAGGCGCGATCAGGTGGTCCTCAGAACCCCCCATCCACCCGGATCGCGATCTTCCCGCGCGCGCCGCCTGTTGCAAAGTCTTCGATGGCCCCAGCCGCTTCGCGAATGGGGAAAACCCTGGCGATGGGAACCGAGAGTCCCTTCCGCAAGGCTTGCGCCAACCATTCCAGGTCGGCTCTACACGGCCTAACCATCACCAGCTTGCATCTTCGGCGCAGCAAGGGCGCAAGCAGAACGGCGCCGACAAAGGCAACGCTGGGCAAGGTCGTGACATAGGCCCCGCCGGGAACCAGGATATTGCGCATCCCCACGAATCCAAACGCGGCTGCCGCGTCCAGCACCATCGAATACTGTCGCTCAACTCGCGCAAGCCACGCTTTGTCTCCGCGGTCGAAAACTGTGCGAACACCCAAACCACGAACAAAATCCACGTTCGCGCTGGTGCTGACCGCGTCCACCACGCCACCCAGCCGGCGGGCGACTCCGATAGCGACAGAACCCACGCCCCCTGAGGCGCCGGTGATCAGCACCTCCTGACCCGTTGTCATCCGACCGCAATCCCGCAACGCCTGCAGCGCGGTGATTCCCACGGTCGCGGCCGCGGCTGCGCTTTCATGGCTCACGTTGGCTGGCTTGGCTGCCAGTTGGGTCGCCGGCAGCACGGTGAATTCCGCCAGGGCGCCGAACTTGGTCGTTCGAGAATAGGCATGAAAACCAAAGACCTCTTGCCCCACGCGAAGGTCGGTCTGGCCCGGACCCACGGCATCGACCACGCCCGACAGATCCCACCCGACCACCAACGGAAACACCTTGGCGTGTAGCAGTTTGATCTTGCCCAGCAAAGTCTTGCCGTCGGAGGGGTTCAGCGCTGAGGCCATCACGCGAACCCGCACCTCGCCAGGACCTGGTTCCGGCAGCGGCAGTTCCACCACCTTCAAATTCTCAATGGGACCGTAGGTAGGAGCCGCCAAGGCACGCATGGTCTTTGCCATAATGCTCAGTCTCCCAAGTTGACAGCGCCATGTCGAAGGACTTGTTCGCGATGTGGACTCTGGCACGGGCCACCCGGCAACCGTTGCGCTCGCGTTGTCCCTGGTTGCAGTCCTGGTCCCCTTCACGGTAGACCCGCGCAATGTTGCGCCACACACTCACGCTGATCTGCGCCCTCTGCATCAGCCCCCTGCCCGTCGCCGCGCAGTCCAGCCGGCGAGCTGGCGACAGCGGCGCTGCGACCCCGGCTGCGACTTCGGTGCCGTCGGCGGCAGCCCCGGCGACGCCGCCTCCGGCCAATCCCGCAGAACGACCAGCGTGGCTCAAGGCGCGGCTGGATGCGCTCTTCACCTCCCCTGCCCTGGCCGGAGCCAAGATTTCGGTGCTGGTACTCGATGCGGAAAGCGGCAAGCCGGTTTATGGCCGCAACGAAAAGAACGGCCTCAATGCCGCTTCCAACGTCAAGCTGGTGACCAGCGCGGCGGCGCTCGCTCTGCTCGGGCCTGAGTTCCGCTGGAAAACGGCGGTGCTGGGCCTGGCACCAGCCGAGGGCGGGCGTGCGGTCAGCCCCGCCGGCGAATTGCAGGGCGATCTCTTTCTGCGCGCCTCGGGCGATCCGACGCTCACCGCGCATGACCTGGCCGAGTTGGCCAGCGAGCTCAGTGCCGTCGGACTGCGCAGGGTGCACGGAGGCTTGGTGGTCGACGCCACGGCCTTTGACAGCGCGACGGTGGGACCGTCCTATGATGAGAAGGATGACTCGGCCGCGTTTCGCGCGCCCTCGTCCGCCGCCTCGCTGAATAGCAATGCGGTCTCGGTGATCATCACGCCCGGGCCCAACGCGGGCGCAGCGGCGCGCGTGGTGCTCGACCCGCCCTCATCCAACCTGGTCTTGGCCGGCCGAGTGACGACCGCAAGCAAAGGTCCGGCCGCGCCCATTGTGCAAACCAGCGACGCAGGCAAAGGTCAAACCCGCGTAACTGTCTCGGGCCGCATTCTTTTGGGCAGCGAGCCACGCATCGTGCTGCGCCGGATCGTCCAGCCGGATCTGTTTCTCGGGCAGACCTTCAAGCAGGTCCTGCAAAAACGTGGCATCACCATCGACCAGCCGCTGCGCCTGGCTGCTGCTCCCAAGAATGGGCTGCGCACCCTGGCCACGCACGACTCGCCCACCTTGGCGGTGGTGGTGCACGAACTCGGCAAGCGCTCGAACAACTTCGTCGCCGAGCAAGTTCTGCGGACACTGGGCGGCGAAGTCATGGGGAAGCCCGGGACATGGCAAAAGGGCCTGGATGCGGTGGCGCGCTACCTCGAAGGCTTGGGCATTGCCAAGGCCAGCTTCACCATGCACAACGGTTCCGGGCTGTACGACTCCAATCGCTTTTCCGCCGAGCAGATTGCCACGGTCGTCCGCGCGGCCATGCGCGACTTCCGCATCTCAGGCGAGTTTCTCGCCTCGCTGGCAGTGAGCGGAGCCGACGGCACCCTGGCCAACCGCATGACCGGCAGCGCAGCCGAGCGCTACGTGCGCGCCAAGACCGGAACCCTGGCCAAGGTGAGCTGCCTGTCCGGCGTAGCCGGTGCGCCCGGGCAGAAGCCCCTGGTCTTCTCCTTTCTGATGAACGACCTGCGCTCGCCGGTCGAAGCGCGCGCATTGCAGGACCAGGCCACCGAGCTGCTGGTGGGCTTTCTCGATCCGACGCTGCTTGAAAAACGGTGAGCAGATCCCCTTGTCCCCGCGCGCGCTTTCCGCCAAGATTCCGCCGCAATGAACGCCAGCTCTGCAACCGAGCCCCGCACCACCCCGCTCTGCCAGGCGCACCGCCGGCTGGGCGCCAAGATGATCGACTTTGGCGGCTGGCTGATGCCGGTCAACTACCCCGCGGGCATTCTCGAGGAGCACAAGGCCACGCGCACCGCGGTCGGCATGTTCGACGTGTGCCACATGGGCGAGGTTCATTTTCGCGGCGCCCGCGCCGCCGAGGCGGTGCAGCGCCTGGTGACCAACCAGGTCGGCAAACTCTACGACGGCCGCGCCATGTACACGGTGGCGTGCAACCCCAAGGGCGGCATTGTGGACGACCTCATCGTCTACCGAGTCAAGCCCGACCACTTCCTCATCGTGGTCAACGCGGCCAACATCGCCAAGGACTATGGCCACTTCGTGCAGCAGGTGGGGTCGTGGTGCGANNTGCCTGACGTCGAGGTCGCGGGCCGGCCGGCGTGGATCGCGCGCACGGGCTACACCGGCGAGGACGGTTTCGAGATCTTCTGCGCAGTGCCCGACGCTGAGCCGCTGTGGCAAGCCCTGCTCGACGCCTGCGCAGGCGTGGGCGGCAAGGCCGTGGGACTGGGCGCGCGCGACACCCTTCGGTTGGAAGCGCGTCTCTCTCTCTACGGAAACGACCTCAACGACGAGACCACCCCGCTGGAGGCGGGCCTGGGCTGGGTGGTGAAGTTCGACGCGGGCGACTTCATCGGCCGCGAGGCGCTGCTGCGACAACGGGAGGCGGGCCTTGCGCGCAAGCTGGCTGGCTTCGTCATGCTCGGTCGCGGCATCGCCCGTCACGGCTACCCCATTCACGATCCTTCGACGGGCGCCAAGGTCGGTGACGTGACCTCGGGCACGGTGGGCCCCACCGTGGGCAAGAACATCGGGCTCGGCTATGTGCCGGCGCCGCTGGCTCGGGCCGGGGCGCGCTTGCTCATCGATTGTCGTGGAAAACAAACCGAAGCCGAGGTGGTAGAAGGCCCCTTTTATCGCCGCTAGCGTGAAGTACAATCCTGCCACCCAAGGAGAGCGACTGACATGAGCGAGAATGTTCCCAACGAACTCCTCTACACTGAGGACCACGAGTGGGTTCGCCAGGAAGGCAACCTGGTCACCGTGGGGATCAGCCAGTTCGCCGTTGACCAACTCGGCGACGTGACCCAAGTGGATCTGCCCAGCGAGGGTGAAACCCTCAAACGGCACGAGGTATTCGCGTCGGTGGAATCGGTCAAGGCCGTGTCCGACGTCTACGCCCCGGTTTCGGGCAAGGTGGTCAAGGTCAATTCCCCGCTGCAGGATTCCCCCGAATACGTGAACGAGGAACCCTACGACGGCGGCTGGATGGCCCAAGTCGAGATGTCCAACCCTGAAGAGCTGAAGGGGCTGATGACGAGCGCGGCCTACGAGGAATTCCTCAAGGACCACGAAGGCTAGATGTCGTCACCACTCGATCCGACAGAACTCTTCTCTCATCGCCACATCGGGCCCGACGACAACGACCTCGTCGCGATGCTCAAGGTGGTGGGCGTCCGCTCGCTCGACGAGCTGGTCGGCCAAACGGTTCCGGCCTCCATCCGAGCGACCGCGCCGCTCGACTTACCGCCGCCGCTTTCCGAGGCGCAGCTTCTGACCGAAGCCCGCCGTCTGGCCAGCCACAACCGCGTGTTCCGTTCCTACATCGGCGTGGGCTACCACGACTGCATCGTCCCGCCGGTCATCAAGCGCAACATCCTGGAGAACCCCGGTTGGTACACGGCGTACACGCCCTACCAGGCCGAAATCTCGCAAGGCCGCCTCGAGGCGCTACTCAACTTCCAGACCATGATCATGGACCTGACCGCCATGGAGGTCGCGGGAGCGTCCCTGCTCGACGAGTCCACCGCTGCGGCCGAGGCCATGCACATGTTTGCAGGGCTCGCCGAGCGCGACGACGCCAACCTGTTTTTCGTCTCAGAGTTGTGCCACCCGCAGACCCTGGCGGTGGTGGCGACACGGGCCGAGGCGCGCGGCATTGAGGTCGTGGTGGGCAACCACGAGCGCTTCGCATTCGACAACCGCGTTTTCGGAGCGTTGGTGCAGTACCCCACCACCGACGGCAGCGTGGTCGATTACCGCGCCTTCTGCGAACGCGCCCACGCGGCCGGCGCACGCGTGGCCGTGGCTGCGGACCTGCTCAGCCTGGCGCTGCTCTTGCCCCCGGGAGAATTCGGCGCCGACGTGGCCTTGGGAAGCACGCAGCGTTTCGGCACACCCCTGGGATACGGCGGTCCCCACGCCGCGTTCTTCGCGACCCGCAAGGAATTCGCGCGTCGCATGCCCGGACGGCTCATCGGCGTGTCCGTCGATATTCACGGCCGGACCGCGCTGCGCATGGCCTTGCAGACCCGCGAACAACATATCCGGCGCGAGAAGGCCACCAGCAACATCTGCACCTCGCAGGTTCTGCTCGCCGTGATGGCCAGTATGTTCGGCGTGTATCACGGACCGCGCGGGATTCGCGCCATCGCTGATCGGGTTGCCCGGCTGACCGCGGTGCTGGCCGAGGGACTGGCGCGCCTCGGGTTGCGCGTGTGGCGGGGACCGTTCTTCGACACGGTTCGCGTGGAGGGTCTGGCCGCTGACGTGAAGGCCTGGCACGATCACGCCGAGGCCGCGGGGATGAACTTCCGGCCCTTGGGGCCAGCCGCCATCACCATCTCGCTCGACGAGACCACCAGCGAGGCCGACTTGTCGGAGATCCTGGCCGTGCTGGCACCGGCGGGCAAGAAGCTTCCCGACGTCGTGGCCCTGGCCATGGAGATCGAGCCGCCCATTCCCTCCGCGCTCCTGCGCAAGAGCGCGTACATGCAACACCCGGTCTTTGCGCAGTACCATTCCGAGACCGAGATGTTGCGCTACATCCGGCGGCTGGAGGCGCGCGATCTGTCACTNNAATGGGGCCGGCTGCATCCCTTCGCACCGACCAACCAGGCCGAAGGCTACCAGGCCATGTTCCGCGAGTTGGAACATGTTCTAGCGACAGTCACCGGCTTTCGGGGCGTGTCGCTGCAACCCAATGCGGGTTCGCAGGGCGAGTACACCGGCCTGCTGGTGATTCGTCGCTATCACACCCGACGGGGCCAGGGCCATCGCGACGTGTGCTTGATTCCAGCGTCGGCCCACGGCACCAACCCGGCGTCCGCGGTCATGGCCGGGTTCAAAGTTGTGGGCGTCGCCTGCGACGCCGGCGGCAACGTCGATGAAGCCGACCTGGAAGCCAAGGCGGTCGAGCACAAGGACCATCTCGCCGCGCTCATGCTTACCTATCCCTCGACTCACGGCGTGTTCGAGGAGAGCGTGAAGCGGTTGTGCGCCATCGTGCACGAGCACGGCGGCCAGGTGTACATGGACGGCGCCAACATGAATGGCCAGGTCGGGCTGTGTCGGCCCGCCGAGATCGGCGCTGACGTCTGCCACATCAATCTGCACAAGACCTTTGCCAGCCCCCATGGCGGCGGTGGCCCGGGCATGGGGCCCATCGCGGTGGCCAGCCACCTGGTCGAATTTCTGCCTGGTCATCCCGTGGTGCCAGTGGGCGGGCGCGACGCCATCGGCGCGGTCGCGGCTGCGCCCTGGGGCAGCGCCAACATTCTGCTCATCGCATGGGCGTATGCACGCATGATGGGCGCGGAAGGGCTCAAGCGCGCCACCGAGTTCGCTATCCTCAACGCCAACTACATCGCCGAGCGGCTGCAGCCGCACTATCCCGTGGTGTATCGAGGCAAGAACGGCCGCGTGGCCCACGAGTGCATTGTGGACTTGCGGGCTCTCAAGAAGAGCGCGGGCGTCGAGGCCGAGGACGTGGCCAAGCGGCTCATGGACTACGGCTTCCACGCCCCCACTATGTCCTTCCCCATCGCGGGCACTCTAATGATCGAGCCCACCGAGAGCGAATCGCGGGCGGAACTGGACCGCTTCTGTGAGGCCATGATTGCCATCCGGCAGGAGATCCGCGAGATCGAGTCAGGCGCGCAACCCCGCGAGGACAACCTGCTCAAGAACGCGCCCCACACCGCTGAGTCGCTGCTCACCGCCGACTGGACACACCCCTACCCGCGCGAGCGCGCTGCCTATCCCTTGCCCTGGCTGCGCGGCCGCAAGTTCTGGCCAGTGGTGGGACGACTGAACAACGTGCTGGGCGACCGCCAATTCGTGTGTTCCTGCCCGCCAGTCGAGGCCTACGATCCGCGTGGGGAGCCGGCCGGCTTTGCCCCCTGCGGGGACTTCGGGACGACCCGCCACCTGCCCGGCCCGCGCGCTGCGCGCGCGCCCTCGCCGGCCGCGCACCATCGCGGGAGGGGGAGGGAACCCTCTGAGGGTTCCCATCTGAAGCAGTAATGTCGAGCACCAACCTGACCTTCTCGTCGAGCGAAGCCCATAGAGCCTGGCTGGACACCCAGGCCATCCTGCCGGCTGGGTTTCGCGTGGGCACCACGTCTTTGTCTTTCACTCCGGTCGAGGTTTCCAAGCCCGCCAAGATGAACCTGACCTTGGTCGCGCTCGATCGGCCCACGCCTGATTTCGCCGGTGTCTTTACCCGCAACGCGCTTCCAGGCGCGCCGGTGATCATCGGGCGGCGGCGGCTCGACGAGGCGACCGTCGGGGCGCTGGTGGTGAACAACAAGGTCTCGCTCGCGTGCGCCCCCGACGGTGTTGCCATCGCCGAGCGCTGGTGCGAGGCCGTGGCGGGCGGGCTCGGTCTGCAAGGCCGCCAGGTGCTGCCCAATTCGACCGGGGTCATCGGTTGGNNATCATGACCACGGATCTGTACCCCAAGGTCCGGCGTGCGTCGGTTGGCCGGGGCAGCATCGTGGGCTTTGGCAAAGGCGCCGGCATGATCGAACCCAACCTAGCCACCATGCTGGTCTTCCTGCTGACGGATGTCGCGATCCCGCGCGCCGAATTGCGCCGCATGCTGGTTCCAGCCGTGGACTGCAGCTTCAACTGCATGAGCATCGATTCCGACACCAGCACATCGGACACGGTACTGCTGCTTTCGTCGGGCGCTGTGCCCTGCCCTGACCCGGCCGTGTTTGAGCGCGCGCTGGCACGAGTGTGCCAGGATCTGGCGGAAGACATGCCCCGCAATGGCGAAGGCGTTCACCACGTGCTGCGGGTGCGGGTCAGTGGCGCGCCTAACCAGGCACTGGCCCGCGGCGTGGGCAAGTCAGTGGTCAACTCACCCCTGTTCAAGTGCGCCGTGTGCGGCAACGACGCCAACGTGGGCCGCCTGGCGTGCGCCATTGGCAAGTACGTCGGCCCGGCGGCGCCCGACCTGGATCTGCGCAACCTGCGCATCCGCATGGGCGGGCTGCCGATCTTTGAGGCTGGCTGCTTCCATCTCGATGCCAAGGTCGAAGCCGCCCTGGTCGCCCACCTCAAACAGGCCGAGCTCTACGCCAGCGCCGCGCCCATTGACGGCTTCTTCCGCCCGCCGGTTGACTACCCCACGCACGAACGCTGCGTGGAGGTGGAGATCGATCTGGGTGCGGGCAATGCCAGCGCCACTGTCATCGGCGCCGACCTGAGCCACGAGTACGTCAGCGAGAACGCGGATTATCGAAGCTAGTTCCCCGATCTTGGCTGCGCATGGCGCCCGGTCGGCTACCCGGCCGCAGCCCGCGCCCGCGGTGGCTCTTGCTTGGCCCGCGCGATTTCGCCGTGGCACACAGTGCGATTGCGGCCGTTGTGCTTGGCTGCGTACAGCGCTTGGTCGGCGTTGGAAATCAGCTCCTGCTTGCTCTTGCCGTCCTCGGGATACACCGCCACGCCCAGTGACAGCGTCGCCCGGAATGCCCCCTTGGCCGAGTCGTGCGTCTGTGCCCCAACCTCTTGGCGGATGCGCTCGGCCAGTTGGCGGGCGCCCGCGCGATCCGTTCCTTCCAACACCAAGGCAAACTCCTCGCCTCCGTAGCGAGCCACGATGTCGATCTTGCGCGCGCTGGCTTTCAGAATGGCTGCTACTCGCTTGAGGACCTGATCGCCCGTGGGGTGGCCGTGGGTGTCGTTGATCTTCTTGAAATGGTCGATGTCAGTCAGAAGGAAAGACACGTGCATCGAATGGCGCTCGGCTCGGCCCAACATGGCGGAGAAGCGCTCCTGGAAGGTGCGGTGGTTGACCAGGCCGGTGAGCCCGTCGGTGGTGGCCTGCTCCTCCAGCGCCTGAACCATGCGGCCGTTCTGCATGGAAATGGCGACCTGGTTCGCGATCACGCCCAGCATTTCGCGCCGGTCAGCAGGAAAGGCGCCGGCTCGCTGGGCCGCCACGGTAAAGGTACCCATGACCTCGTCCTTCACCAGTAGGGGCAACACGTAGAGCGACTCGAAATTCTTGAATCGCTCGCGCGGCTCGAACACGTACGACCCGCCGCGATCCCGCCAGTCGCCGGCCGCAGGCAAGGCCAGCTTGTTTTTGACCACCATGGACGCAATGGAACCCGGGTCGCAAAAAGTCCGACCCGCAAGCTCGTCCGCTCCCTCGCCCACCACTCGGCTGAGCAGGTGTTGCCCGTCGGCGCTTTCGCAAGTCGCGATGGCGGCAAAGTCGAACTCGCATGCCCCGCGCGCGCCCTCGATGGCAGCGTCGTAGACCTCGGCCAGGGTCAGCGCCCGGTTGAGCGCAGCCGAGGCCCGGTAGAAGCGCTCGTGCTCGTGCTTGGAGCGCTCGACCGCCTGGAACACGCGTTCCGACTGCACGATGCGCATCACCTGATCCGCGGCGGCGGTGAACAACTCCACGTCCGCCGTAGAGAAGGCCGCGCCCTGCTTGCGGTCACCCACCAGCACCCCGCGCAGGGACAGTCCCTCGGAAACCGGCACGCCCAAGAAAGCCGAGACATCGGCCGGCCCCTGGTAGTAGGGCAAAAGCGACGGCCGCGGCGATTCCAACACGCAAGGACTTCGATCCTTGATTATCGCAGCCAACACGCCGGTGCGCGCCGAAAGCGGCCCCTCGGCGAGGTGGGGGGAATCGCTCGCCAGTTCTTTGAACTTCAACTTGTCGCCCGCGTTGTCCAGCCAAAGCAGAGCACAGGTCTGCAATGCCATGGATCGACGAAGCAGGTCCACTGTGTGCAGGAGCTGCTCATGAATGGTCTCGATCGACCCCTGCGACAGCTTCTCTTCCTCCTGGGCCCGGGTACGAACGCGACTGTCGCTGCTGAGCGCCGACGAGATGAGGCGAAAATCGCGCGCCTCTTCCCGCATGGACGCCACCTCGGCCTCGAGACAGCGTCGGCGCTCGCGCCGCTGGCGCGCCACCTCGGCGTGCAAGAAAGCCACGTTCAGCACCGCGAACACGGCGATGAAGCCCGCATGCCCGGGGAAAGCCGCCGCGGCGCCCGCTGCGGCGCCTGGGCCATAGGCCATGATGGCCTCGAAGCCCAGCGCGGCGGCGGCTAGCGGACAGCCGACCGACAGGGGATGGAACGTCACCAGAAAACTGACCAATGCGTAGACCAGCGGGTAGAGCGGCGCTGTGACCCCGCCCACGACCGACAGGAAGACATAGGTGGCCGAGAGCAGGAGCAGGCCCATCTCAAGATCGGAAACCATCTCGCGGGCGCGCGTGCGCCGGCGCTCGCTGGTGGCCACACGGCCGGCCAGCTTGACCAGCAAGGCTGCCGCCAGCGCAGCCGCAGCCAACCCACGCGTCCAGTCAGCCCCGGGCCGGCGCAAGTCCGGAAACCAGCCCAGCCACAGGAGCGCCCCCATGGTCGCCACCAGGGCAAAGCCCCACACTGTTTGGCCAGCGCGCCGAAGTTCGAAAGCCAGACGGACGCGCAACTTCGACAGCTTCATCGCGCCTCGCCGAAATCGAAGAGGATCTCGCCTGGCTTCACCCACCCCATGTCGGCACGGGCTACCTGTTCCAGCACGCGCGGATCCGTGCGCAGAGCCTCGACTTCACGGGACAGCCGCTCATTCTCCGCGCGCATGCGGGCGTTACGGCTCGTGGCCGCCGCCCAATCGCGCCGCAATTCCAGATAGCGGGCATACCCGGAACGCGCATAGAGGTGATACGGCACATACCCGAAGGTGACGGCCAGTAGAACAGCCGCCAGCCCACGCAGAATCCAGGTTTTTCCCGACCGGGTATCGCGACGCATGACGGCTCCGTCTCATCAGTATGGGGAGCCTGCCCAACGGCGCAATTTTTTGGGTAGTATTTGTCGGAATCAACATGAGTCTACCCTTCCTTGGCCCCACCGCGGGAATCCTGGTCATCGGTGAGGAGATCCTCTCCGCCAAAGTTGAGGAGGAGAATGCCCGCTATCTTGTGCGCGAGTTGCGCGGGCTGGGGGTGGCGGTTCGCCGAATCGACGTAATCCCCGACGAGATCGACGAGATTGCCGAGGCCGTGCGTGGCATGTCCAGCCGCTACGACCATGTCTTCACCTCAGGCGGCGTCGGCCCCACGCACGACGATGTGACCATGGCTGCGATAGCCAAGGCGTTTGGGCTGCGCCCGGCGCGCAATCTGGAACTAGAGGCCAAGATTCGTTCGGCCATGGGACCCAACCTGCACGAGCGCGACCTGCGCATGGCTGACATCCCTGACGGCGCGCGACTGTTGTACGGCCCGGACGGAGACCGCAGCCACTGGCCGGTCGTGGCGGTGAAGAACGTCTACATCCTGCCCGGGGTGCCCGAGATCTTCCGATACAAGTTCACGATGGTGCGCGAGCTGTTCCGAACCGGCCCCATCCTCGGTCGCGCGGTCTACTCTCGCGAGAGCGAGGCTGTCATCGCCGCAACCCTCGACGCGGTGGTGGCCGAGTTTCCCGGCGTGGCGGTCGGCTCCTATCCCCGGCTCGGCGTAGCCGAATACAAGGTCAAGATTACCGTCGACGGCCGCGACGCCGCTCTGGTGGAACGCGCCACCGCGCGCCTGGTGGAAGGTCTGGGCGCCGCAGTCGTGCGCACGGAGTAGTTGCCATTTGACATGGGAACCCTGAAAGGGTTCCCAAACCCTGCGATGGTGCGCCACGCGCAGCGCTGGCTCAGCCGGCGGGCTCCCCACGCGACTATCTCTGCTATAAATCTGGCCGTGCCTGACCTACCGCCAACCGTCAAGGGAATGAATGACATCCTCCCGCCTGAGGTGTCGAAGTGGCAATTCGTCGAAGAAAAGGCGCGCTCGGTGCTCGAGTCGTTTGCCTACCGCGAGTTGCGCACGCCGATTCTCGAGTACACGCCCCTCTTCGTACGCTCGGTGGGCGAAGACACCGAGGTGGTCGAGAAGCAGATGTACACCTTCACCGACCGCGACGGGCAGTCGGTGTCCATGCGGCCCGAGGGCACGGCTTGCGCGGTGCGCGCGTACATCGTGCGCTCGCAATGGACGCGCGAGCCCGTGACCCGCTGGTACTACCTGGGTCCCATGTTCCGCCACGAACGCGCCCAGCGCGGCCGCTTGCGCCAGTTCCATCAAGTGGGCGCCGAGGTATTCGGGTTGGCAGCGCCGACCGTCGACGCGGAGCTCATCGCCATGTTGGTGGCGCTGTTGGCTGAGATGGGGATCAAGTCCTCCGACCTCGAAGTGGCGGTGAACACCCTGGGTGAGCCCGAGGAACGGGCGAGCTATCGCGAGGCCCTGCGCGGGTATTTTTCCAACCATCTCGACAAGCTGGATGAAGGCTCGCGCCAGCGCCTTCAGACCAATCCACTGCGCATCCTGGATTCCAAAGATCCCGATATCCAGGCGCTTGCCAGCAACGCGCCAGTGTTGCTCGACGTACTAGGCGACGCATCCAAGCAGCACTTCGAGGCCGTGCGCGGGCACCTTTCGGCACTTGGCGTGCAAAGCGTGGTGGACACCAAACTGGTGCGCGGGCTCGACTACTACACCGGCACCATCTTCGAACTTAAGGCCAAGGCGGGCGATCTGGGCGCTCAGAACACGCTGTGCGGTGGCGGGCGCTACGATCGCCTGGTGTCGTCGCTGGGCGGGCCCGAGGTTCCGGCCATCGGCTTCGGCCTGGGCATCGAGCGAGTCCTCTTGGCATTGGCCGAGCCGGCCGAGGAATTCGAGCCCGTGTTGGCCCTTTTCATCGCGGTGCTGGGAGAAAAGGCGCAAGCCTGGGCCTTGCCCGTGGCCCACCGGCTGCGCCTGCAAGGCGTTCGCACCGAGTTCGAACATCGTACGGCCAGTTTGAAATCGCAGCTCAAGCGCGCCGACGCGCTCAAGGCACGCTTGGCGCTCATCGTGGGCGACAACGAGTTACAGAGTGGGAAACTGGTTCTGCGCGATCTTGCCACCCGGCAACAGCACGAAGTGACCGAGGCCGAGCTGGAGGGGAAGATCCGCCAGCTCGTGGATTTCTAGGTCAGTCTTTGAGTCGCGCCCGAGCCTTTTCAGACGTCAGCTCGCGGAGAGCGTCGGCGGCGACCCAGCGGGCACTGCGTGCTATCGAGTCGCCGCCACGTTCACCGCCAGCGCGCTTGTTGGCGGCAACGCGGATCTTCTCCGCGCAGGCGATGGCAGCGGCGTTGAGCGCCCGGTTGCGCTTGCCGATGTTGCGCAAGGCCCAGTTGACCGCCTTCTTGACGAAATTGCGATCGTCGAACGCCCCACGCGCAATCAAAGGCAGCAGTTTGCGGTAACGCTGGTCGCCGGCCGACTTGTCGTGGACCGCCAGCCCCGCCATCAACGTGAAGCCAGCGCGCTTCACCCATTCCTCGTCGCGTGCGGCCCACGCGACGGCCTTGGGCCAAGCGTGTTTCGTCAGATCAAAGAGGCTGGTGGTCGCCTGGTCGCAGATGTCCCACGAATCGAAGTCGCGTGCCCACGCCTCGAACTGCTTTTCAGTGACTGCAGCAGGATCATCCACGAAGCAGGCCAGCAGGCGTGCTTCGTGGTTTCCTGTCGCCCACAGGGCAAGCGCCAGCGCATGGTCCGTGCCGAGGCGTCCTGCGATCCAGCGCAACTTGTAGACCGAGACGCCGAAAACGTTCTCGACGTTGATTCCATAGCGAGCCATGCCCGCCCGGTCTTTCTCGCTGCCCATGGAACGCAGCACGGCGAGAAGGTCCGCGACCCTCTTGCCGTTCTTGGCCCGAATCGGCAGGTCGACTGTGCCGTTGGTCTTCAAGCGCACCTACGACCTCCGGATTCTCGATGACACTTCGAGCACCGCGCGGCCGTGGCGAAAGACGCGCACAGCGCCGGAGGTCTGTGACACCACCACGGCGATAGCCTCGGTTTCGTGCGTGATACCAGCCGCGGCCATGTGGCGCGAACCCAAGCCCAGCGGCACGCGCACGTCTTTCTCCTCGAAGTTTAGGTAGCGGCCGGCGGCCAGCACCACGCCGTCTTCGCGCAAGACGAAGGCGCCATCGAGCACGGCAAAGGCGCGCAGGGCACGGCACACTTCCGGGCTCAACATGTTGCGCTCGTCTTCCGAGTAGCCCTGGAAGGGGTTGAGGCTGAGTGGTCGGGATTGCTCCATGACCTTGTTGGAGTCGCCAATCACGAACAGCGCTCCCACCGGCCGGCCTTCCCAGCCCTCCACGCCGATGGTAACCGCCAGGCCGATGAGCGCCTCCAGAATCTCGGGTTGCACGCCTTCCGTGCGCAAGAAGCCGAAGCCCACGTCTTCCTCGTCAGGACCGACGTTGACCATCAAGATGGAATCGGGTTTGCCCACCGGACGCGCCGAGAGCAGCGCCACCACCACGTCGCCCTCGGCGTACAGCCCGCGGGCGATGCCACTGACCAGAGCCAGCTTCAGCTTCTCGGGCCGCCCCAGGTCGTACTGGGGCAGCGGGATCACCGGAACTCCCGTGGCCTCAACCACCGCGCGCTGGGCCTCGCTGACCACGGCCTGCACAAGCTTCTTGCGCGCCCGCGGCTTGCCGCGGAAGACTTCCTCGGGCAGCGGGATGTCGCCCACGTACAGCAAATGGTCGAAGGTTCGCTTCTGGGCCAGCGAGACCGCGCATTTGATTAGCTCCAAGTGATTCTGACTCGCCTTTGCCATGACGTTGCTGTTGTCTCCTGGACCGAGATGCTACGCCAGCCCGCCGCGCGCGGCCAGATCTCGAATCTGGCGTTGTGCGGCTCACCCCGCAGGCGTCACGGACGCGACTCGCTTCGGTCGCGTCCGGTTACCTGGCCGCGGCCGTCCGTGACCAGCTCGATGAAGCGAAGTTCGGGCAACCGCGAAACCACCTCGTCGAGATCCGGGGCCTCTTCGCGCCTGGCTAGGCCCATGATGTGCTGGCCACCAAAGCGGTACGCACCCGCGGGCGGCAAGGGCGGCCGTGCCAGCAAGAAACGCGCGCGATCGGCAAGCGCGTCGGGCATCCAGACGAACGACGCCGGCACGTCGGGGATCACCAGCAGCGGCTGGGGCAAGCGGCCCGCCGGCGTGGTTAACTTGAGCGCCAGGTCCAAGTCTTTCACCGCGTTTCGCACCAGGAAGATTGTATGCCCCGCCTGCGCACCCTTGGCCACGACGTCTCGGGCCGCAGCCAAGACCGCCCGGTAGCGGCGGGCTTCGCCTATGCGCGCGGCGGTCGAGCCCACACCCATGGCTGCCAGCAGAGCGATGGCAACCATCACGACCACCGACCCGCGCGCCTCGGCGGCCAAGGCCAGCATCAGCATGAGTCCAACAGCGGGCAAGTAGTAGTAGCGTGCGCCCACCACCCAACCGGCCGCAGGCAGCGGCAGCAAGGCCAGCAACGTCCAGAGAACGGGGAACCACGCGCGGGTCCGCATCGCAAACATTGCGCCGACCAGCAACAGCCCACCGCCCAGAAGCCACGCCAGAACCTCGGGAAGAGGCGCATAGGCCGTCACTGCATGGACTAAGCCCGCGGCCATCTGCAGGCCTCGTCCCCACCAAGGCGCAACCGGATCGTTGGTGCCGCCCAGCCCCCCCAGTACCGCGAACCGGGCAGCCAGGTACCCAGCTGCCAAGACCATATGAGGAACCACGGGCGCCACGCACGCCCGAAGAAACTCTGTGAACCCTCCTCTCCCGTCTGTGTTCTCAGCCGCGACCTGCTGCCGAGATGAAGCCGCCCACTTCGCCGCTATTCCAAGCACCGGCAGCACCAAACCCGTTTCTTTCGAAAAATACGCCAGCGCAGCCAGTACGACCGACGCCACTTGCCAGCCTAGTCGCGTGGGGAGCCGGCGAGCTTTGCTCGCCGCGCACCATCGCGGGAGGGTATGGGAACCCTTCCAGGGTTCCCATCTCAGTGACGCGCGCAACAGGCAGACTAGTGACGCCAAGCTTGCCAGCGTGGCCAGAAGATCGGTACTGGCGGCAAACCAGAGCGCGGCCTCGCGCTCGGCCGGCGCGACCAGGAACAGCGCTCCCGCAACCAAGGAAACCCGAAACGTGAACCCAACCCCGCGACCCAGCGCCACCACCAGAGCCGCGCTCCCCGCATGCAGCAGAAACCCCGCCAGGGCGTAAGGCCACTGCACCCCCTGCCCCACCCGATTGAGTAGCCACCACAGCAGCATGGGTGCAGGCCGGTAGTATTCGCCGCCGTGCATGTCGCGCGTGAAGGCCAGCAGCGGATTGGGTTCCAGCCGCGCGAACGCGAGGAACAGGTAGTCGTCACCCACGAAGGTGGTGGCCGCGGCGAAGTCCCAGGCCACTAGGCCCAGCAGCAACGCTGCGGCGACGAGGATCTTTGCGCGCATGCCAAGAGGAATGTCACCACAGACCGCCCGCCGCGCCCAGGAGAATTGCCTGCCCATTTCCGTGGCGGTGCTAGCATCAGCGGATGTCGACCACAAAGCTGGCAATCGAAATCTTCGACAGTGGCCTGACCTGCACCGAGGCTGTGGCCATGGCCGGAATGAAACGCATGGGCTGCCAGAGTGACCTGATCCCACGCATCGCCACCGGGTTTGGCGGTGGGCTCAGCCGCACCAAGTCCGTGTGCGGGGCTCTCACTGGTGGCGTGCTGGTACTGAGCGCAGCCTTTGGCCGTGACAAGCTGGGCGACGATCGCGACGTCTTGGTCAGCAAGGTCCAGTCGCTGGTGGAGGGATTCCGCGCGCGCTTTGGCAGCGACAACTGCTTCGCCCTCACCGGCCTGGATTTCAACGACCCGGCGGCGGGCGGCATCTATCGCCAGCGCGTGCACGCGCAATGCCGCGGTTACGTGGAATACGTGTGCGAACGGCTCGACGAGCTTCTCTGATTGTCAGCCGTGACCGCGAACGCAACGCCGCCGCCCGAGCCTCCTGCGGTCGAGATTCGTTTTCGTTCCGGCACCCTTGAAATCGCTGGGGTTCCGGCGACCTTCGTCGGCCTGCCCTATGCCTGCGTTTGGGACGAGCGCACCGCCTGCTTCCGCGCGCCGGCCGCGGCCTACGCCGATCTGGTCCAGACCCTGCGCCGTCTCAAGCTCGCGTATCTTGACCAAGCTCGACAGTACGAGACCTTGACGGCGGGCGCGGTGGTCCGGCGCGAGCCGCGCCCCTATCAAAGCGAGGCGCTCGCCGCTTGGAATGCCGCCGGCGGCCGAGGCGTGGTGGTTCTGCCCACCGGCGCCGGCAAGACCCTGGTGGCTCACATGGCCATCGACCTTCGTCGCCGCAGCACCCTGGTGGTCACGCCCACTCTCGATCTGGTACGCCAGTGGCACGACGGCTTGGTGACCACCTTTGGCGCGCCTGTCGGCATCATTGGCGGCGGCGAATACGATTTGCGGCCGCTGACCGTCACCACCTACGACTCGGCCTACCTGCACATGGAGAACCTGGGCGCGCGTTTCGGCCTGTTGGTGTTCGACGAATGCCACCACCTGCCCAGCGCCAGCTACTCGCTCTCCGCGCGCCTGTCCCTGGCACCCTTCCGCCTGGGGCTGACCGCTACGCCCGAGCGCGACGCCTGGACCACGCGCGGCCTTGCGCCCGAAGGCGGCGGCGACACTAGCGCGCTGGACGATCTTGTCGGCCCCATCGTCTACCGCAAGGACATCGTGGCCCTGTCCGGCGACTATCTATCGAGCTACGAAACCGTGCGCGTCGTCGTCGATCTTTCGCCCGCCGAGCGCGCGGAATATGGGGCCGAGCGCGCCCTGTATCGCCAGTTTCTCGAAGCCAATGGCATCTCCATGGCCAGCCCGCACGGCTGGACCGAGTTCATCATTCGGTCCTCGCGCAACGTCGAAGGCCGGCGCGCCTTCGAGGCCTACCGACGCCAACGCGCCATCGCGTTCACCGCCCCGGCCAAACTGGATTACGTGGAACGGTTGCTGCACCAGCATCGCCGTGACCGCGCCATCATCTTCACCCAGGACAACGCCACCGTGCACCTGGTGGCCAGGCGCTTTTTGCTGCCCGCGATCACGCACCAGACTCGGGTGAGCGAACGCAGCGAGATTCTCGACGGTCTAGCCAAGGGCCGCTACACCGCCATCGCCACATCCAAGGTGCTCAACGAAGGCGTGGACGTTCCCGAGGCCAACGTGGCCATCGTCATGTCGGGCAGCGGTTCGGTGCGCGAGCACGTGCAGCGTCTGGGCCGCATCTTGCGCAAACGCGACGGCAAGCAGGCCATCCTCTACGAACTCGTCGCGGGCGGCACCAGCGAAACCTTCACCAGCCAGCGGAGGCGCGAACACATTGCTTACCGCTGACCTAGTGCACGTGCGCCGGCGCGGCGACCGTCTGTTCGTGGTGCCGGTTTCCGAGGGGGAACGGCCACGCGCCCTGGAGCTGGCCACCGCCTATCTCGATCTGGCGCGCGCGCATGTCGGTCAGTCGCGCGGCACTTTGCTGGATGCCTGCGGCTCGGTCGATGTGGAACCGCGCGAGCAATGCCTGGCGCGCGGCCTGCTGAAGTTGGTGCTTGACCGCTGCGAATTCCAAGAAGACGCGGCCCTGGATCCAATGGAGCTGCGCCGCACCCTCTTCACCCGCGCCGCCAGCGTGCGCCGCGAGGCCGAGCCCGCCGCCTTTGATCGCACGGCCGTTATCGCGGCGCTGGCAGCTGAGCGCGGGGTAGCCAGCGACGGCATCGAGCGCGCGCTGTTTGCCGACCTAGCCGACGCCCACATTCTTCGCGACGTGCGCCTGCTTTCTCCTGAAGCCTTGCTGGCCGAGCACCATCTCGGCCAACACCAGGCGGTCCTGCTGCGCGCGCTCAGTGTGCGCGCCACGGTGTGGAGCGCGGTTCCCGCGAATTATCGCCACCTCTTCCGCAAGCTCAAGTTCCTACGGCTGCTCCATCGCATCGAAGCGATGCCCAAGCGTGCCGGCTATCGCCTTCACATCGACGGCCCCTACAGCCTTTTCGAATCGGTGACCAAGTATGGGCTTCAGCTCGCGCTGGCCTTGCCCGCGCTGATGGCGTGCGACCGCTTCACCATCGAGGCTGACCTGCGCTGGGGTCGCGAACGGCGGCCTCTGCGCTATGCTGTGCGCGGCCCACTCACAGGAGAATTCCCTGACGGCAACGATCGCGGACCTCCGACCGGCACGCTTCCCGACGAGGTGGCCGCGCTCTTCCACGATCTTTCGGCCTTGCCCGGTCCCTGGCGGCCAGCCCTGTGCGACGCGATTCTCGATCTTCCCGGCGTGGGCCAGTGCGTGCCCGACCTGGAATTTGTGCACGAGCAAACCGGGCAGACGGTCTATCTGGAAGTTCTCGGTTTCTGGAGCCGCGACGCCGTCTGGAAGCGCATCGAACTGGCGCGCAAGGGGCTACCCCAGGCTGTAGTCTTTGCCGTCAGCAAGCACCTGCGTGTCAGTGAGGCGGCCCTCGACGAGGGATTGCCGGCTGCGCTCTACGTCTACGCCCGCGTGATGAACGCCCACGCCGTGCTCAACCGCGTGCAGGAAGTTGCAGCGCGCACCGAGAATGCCACTCTTGCTTGATGGAGCACGCCCCTGCGGGCTGCTAGGCTCAGCCCCCTCCGGGAGTTTTCTTCATGCACATTTCCACGTTCCGTAATCTCGCATTCTCTGGCGCGGCTCTCATGCTGCTTCTTCCGGGCTGTGCCAGCAAGCCGACCTCCGGCGGGCCCGGAAGCTACCGCGGCGTGCTCGTGGGCGTCGGCGAGATGGGAACCTTGGCGGTCACGGTGGACGGAGCGGCCAGCGGCCCGCTTCCGGCCAGCGGCGGGATCGTCGATGTGGACGGCACGACGGCATCCCTTTCGGGGATGCTCAACCAGGGCAATGCCAGCCTTTCGCTTTCTTCAACCGCGGGCTACCAGTTCGACGGCGACTCGCGACCGGGATACATATTCGGCCAGTACCAGGGCCCGATCTGGCGTGGGGAGTTTGCTTTGCTGCAGCAGCCCGACAGCGGCAGCCCGGTCAAGACCTTCTGTGGCAGCTACGTCTCAAGCACCACGGCTGGCGCTGCCCCGATGCCCTTCGCTATCGCGGCCGTGGCCGGCGGATCCGCGTTTTGCGTTGGTTACAACTTCGCCTGGCTGGGGTACATGGACGCTGACGATATCGTGTCTTGCTCAGCCAGCATCGGCCTGTTCTACGGGAACGCGAATGCCGACGCTGGCAATCACTGGGGTACGGGAACCTACAACGGCGACAGCGGCACCTGGACAGTTGGGCCTTGTGTCAGCGGCACGAGCCCCGGCCCGGACGGCGGTGCCGGCGGCGCCGACGACGCCGCGGTGGACTGAGCCTCGCCTAGCTGTAGCGGCTGCGAACCAGCGCCAAGACCGCATCTTTCGCGCAATGCTCGCAGTAGCCAAAGCGCGCTTGCAGCGTGTCCAGCGTCCGCCGTGACGCCGCGGCTGCATCCGGCGCCATTCGGCTCGGCCCGTCGACTAGATAGACCAGAATGTCCTCGTTGATCTTGCGCAGCACTTTCCGGCGCTCGGCGAAGAACGCCTCGCGCAGCTCGGCCAGGGGCCGCGGAAAGATCTGCTCGTAGTCAGGCCGCTGGTCCCGATGGTCTAGGGACCAAGCGCCAATCTTGGCGATGATCTCGCGCCGGAAGCCAGCGGCTCCCCCATCGCCCGCCTCCACGTGCAGCGCGCGCTCCACCTCAGCCATGAGATCCTCGTCCGCATCCTCGTCCCGGCCGGTGACGGGATTGTGGTACTTCTCGTGCTTCACCCAGCAGGAAACCTGGATGAGATAGCGCTCGAACTGCTCGAGATAGCGTCGTTCGTCGACCAGCCCCATCGAGGTGCGCACCTCGTCGTCGATGCGCTCGATCAGGCGGTCATGCACTTGGGCGATGAACTGGCCGTTGTTGTGAAATCCTCCAGGCATGGGTTCCTGCCGCAAGAACTCATACACGCTCACCGCGCGCACCAGCTCCTCCAGTTCCTCCAACACGGCGAAAGGCGACACGCACTTCCATTTCGCGCTCTGGGCCGCGTTCATGAGCAGCAAGGTCATCTCGCGCGGTGAAGCGCCGGAACGGCCTTCGTAGTGGGGGTAGCTGTCCGACTCGCGGGCGATGCTCTCCACGCTTGCCAGAAGCTGCTTCTGCTCTTCGGGCGAAAACGACTCCGGCACCTCGTCCGCGTACAGCCGCGCCTTGTCGCTAGGGCTGAGGCGAACGACCAAGTCAGCCAGCCCCTCGGAGTATTTCTCCGGGTTGGGCTTTCTCATGCGCGTGAGCACCGCCCACAGCGCAGCCACCCAGGTCACGTGCGGGGCCACGTGCCGGTCCGAATGCGCGCCCATCGCCTCACCCATGCGCGCGTCGTANNGACTGGAACTCGGGGCTTTCCTTGAACGCCGCCAGGTAGCTCTCATTGGCCGTCGCCAAGAACACCGTGTCCACGGCAATGCTGGCCACCTCCAGCGATGTCATTCCGTCCTCGACCACGCCCAGAAGATACTTGAAGGCGTCGAGGGGCCGCTTGAGCAGGTCGTCGAAATCCAGCAGCCCCCGGTTGCCATCGACCAACTCGCCGCAGAACTCAAAAAGCGTGAGCGACTGCAGCGCTGGTGGCAGGGTGGCGAGCGATCGGTCCATGGTCAGC
>PMBY01000331.1:72437-91083 GCA_003153875.1 Myxococcales bacterium
AGATCACCGTCGAGCAACGCCCGCGCGGGCCGCAGACCGGCCGCGATCTGGTCCTTGAGCTTGCCCTCGATCCAGGCGCGTCGCTCCACCCGCGGCAAGAGCAGGATGGGATGGTCGCGCAGCTCATCGACGATCTTCGATTCAACCAGATCGTCTTCCAGGTAAGCGTAGCTATCGCCGGCCCCTTGACTCTCTGCCGGGAGGCCCCCGCCGAAGCCGATGCCCCCCTTGCCGGTGCGCTGCGAGGGAAAAATCCAGTTGAACCGGTAGAGCGCGCCCTCATCCAGGGACGAGTAGTGCTCCATGGCCCGTTGCAGGCACGAGACGAAAGTCGACTTGGCGCTGCCATTCGGGCCGTGCAGCAGGATGAGTCGATTGCTGCGCCCTTGGCGCGCAAAGTTCGACAGCAGGCGATACACGGCGGCCTGCACCTCTTCCTGGCCCTTGAGGCTGTCGCGGCCCTCGTCCCAGGGACAGTCGAAGAGTTGCCAGTGGGTGAGCGCGCCGCGGGATCCGCGCACTGTGGTGGTCCCGTAGTGATCGAATACGTCACGCAGGTATTGGGCGGCCGAACGCACCTGGCGGGGCATGTCGATCTCGAACAGGGTCAGGTACTCCCCAAAAGACATGACCCGCCGGTTGCGGGCATAGGCCTCACGTATGTCCGCGGTGATTTGGCCCAACCAAGCCTTGGCATCGAACGTCGAGGACATCGCTCTTTGAAGTTATCACGTGACCCTTCCCATCGCACGGGTGCGGCTCGGTTTCCCTTCGACGGGCACCTGCGGTATAGAGTCGTGCTGTCATTCCATGAAAAACCCTTTCTTGCTGGTCTTCTTCAACGCGCGCAACGCCATGGTCATTCTTGCCCTGCTCGTGTCGACGACCACGCTGGGTGCCGCCGAACCCAAGCACGGAAGTCCCGCCCCCAGCCAAGCGACGGCCGGGGATCCCAAGAACCTGCCGAGCCCCATGGCCGAGCTGAAAAAGTCGGACGGCGCACTCAAGAAGTTGTTTGCACGCCGGGCGCCGTCCTGGTCGCCCGAGGCCGACGCCAAGCGGGGCGAAATGCGCAAGATCGTAGCCGGCTTCCTCGACTTCGAGGAGCTGGCGCGACGGTCTCTCGCGCGACACTGGGACGGCCTTTCGGCCAAGCAGCGGACGGAATTCGTGACCACGCTGCGGGATCTGATCGAGCGCAGCTACATCAAGCAGATCCACGGATCGCCGAACTACGACCTGGCCTTCGACAAGGAAACCATCGACGGCCACGAGGCCGACGTGACCGCCACCCTGCACAGCATGGCGCGGGGCAAGAAGGTGGACGTGGCTATTGAATACAAGCTCCTCGCCAAGGAAGGCAAGTGGCTCGTCTACGACGTCATCACCGACGAGCAGAGTATGCTCGAGAACTACCGGGCCGAGTTCAGCAAGATCATCAACAAGGAATCCTTTGATGCGCTTCTCAAGCGCATGAAGAAGAAGTTGGAAGAGAAGGAGTGACTGTGGCGACCGGAACCGCTGACGACGCGCGCCCAATGTGACAAACTGAGCCCCTCCCGTGCATAGGCCCACACTGCTTCCCTTGTTGCTCGTCTTGCTGGGCGCCCAGCCTGCCCTGGCGCAGTCCAAGACCGCGCCCGCCTCCGAGAGCCCGCCCGCGCCGGCTGGCAAGAAGCCGGCCGCCACGCGCGCAGGTTCGGCCGGTGGGGTCGCGTCGAACGGTGAACGCGTGGTGGAGTCTGCCGCGCCCGCCGCCAAGACGCCGGATCCGCCTCCCACTGCCCCCCCACAGCCAGCCTCGCCGCCAGCCAAGAAGAATGGCGCGCCACCGGTCATCCCCGTCGCTCCGCCGCCAGCCAACGCACCAGGCGCCGCCATGCTCCTGCCTCCAGTGTTCAGCCATCCCGACACGCAATACCCGACCACCGCGCGCGTCGCCGTCACGGAATTCCAGGTGACCGGAGAGGACGCCTCGCGCGCCTTGGCCATGCGCCTGCAAGATGGGTTCGTGGTGGGCCTCACCCGCACGGCACCCATCTACGTGCTCGATTCCGTCGATGTCGCGCGCTACATCGACATCTTTCCTGAACTGCAACAATGCGAAGGTTCCATGTGCATCAAGCGCCTGGGCCAAATGCTGGACGTCAGCCATGTGGTGCGAGTCAGCGTCGCCGTGACCGGAAACAGCTATGACATGACCGCGCGACTCTTCAGCGCCGAAGGTCTCTCGCCCGCGGGCGTGCCCATCGACACCCAGACCAGATTCTGTCCGGTGTGCACGGTCGACGAAGCCAGGCAGAAGATCATTCAGCTTGGTGACGCCATCAAGAACCCGGTCGAGCTTTGGCTGGCCCAGCAACGCCCGCCCCCGCCACCACCCCCACCGCCCTCGTCCTGGCGCCGCCCTCTGGCCGCGGGAGGCATCGCCCTGGGTTTCGCCACCGTCGTCGCAGGAGGCGCTTTGCTGGCCAACGTCGGCCACGACAGCAAGAAGTGGCCAGCGGTGGCCGGTGCCCTGATAGGGGTCGGTGCCAGCGTGGCCGTGCTCAGCTGCTACGTGCTGATCGCTCCGGTGCCTGATGCTGCGAAACCGGCCCTCAAGGTTGCGTTCGGGGGAAGGTTCTAGCCCACGGACGCGCCCAGCTCCTGCAGGAGCTGGGCGAAACTCGGGAATGAAGTCGCGATGTCCTGGCTCGGCACCTCGGTTGCGTCGGCGGCCACCAGCCCCAGGATGACGCCCGCCATGGCAATGCGGTGATCGCCATCCGGCTGCACGCGGCCGCCCTGGGACGGCCGTCCTCCTGTGCCCGTCACCGAGAAACCGTCTGGGGCTTCGCGCACCGTCACGCCGGCTCGCTGCAACTCGCGCGCGATGCAGGCGATGCGGTCCGATTCCTTCACGCGCAGTTCCCGTAGGTCACCGAACTCGGTGGTGCCATCGGCCATCGCCGCGGCCACGGCCAGTGCGGGAATCTCGTCGATAGAACGAAGGGCCAGCTCCCCTGCCACCGTGGTGCTGCGCAGCCGCGGTTCGCGCCACTGCGCGCGCACGCTGCCGACCGGCTCTCCCATGGCCTGGCCCGTGATCGTGATCTCCAGATTGGCCCTCATGGCGATCAAGGCATCAAGCACCCCGGTCCGGGTGGGGTTGAGGCCAACGTTCTCGACCGTCACGTCGCTGTTCGGCACAATTAGCGCAGCGACCAGCAGAAACGCCGCCGAAGACAGATCGCCGGGAACGCTCACCGGTCCAGCGCGCAGCCGGCCGTTCCATCCTGTGGGATCCACCAGCACGCGCCGCTGTTCCGGCTCGGCGCTCACCGGCGCGCCCAAGAAATGCAACATCCGCTCGCTGTGATCGCGCGACAGGCCTGGCTCACCAATCACGGTCCGGCCGCGCGCCTGCAGACCAGCCAGAATCAGAGCGCTCTTGAGCTGTGCGCTCGCCACAGGAAGCTGGTACTCGATGCCCTGCAAGGCCCCGCCGCGCACCGTGAGCGGCGGGAACAGATCGCCCGGCCGGGCCGCTTCTTGGCGGCCCTCAATGGCCGCGCCCATGCGTCGCAGAGGCGTCGCCACTCGGGCCATCGGTCGGCGCGACAGCGAGGCATCCCCGGTCAGGGTGGAAACGAACGGCCGGCCGGCCAGAAGCCCGCAGAAGAGACGCATGGTGGTGCCAGAATTCCCGCAATCCAGCGCGCAAGCCGCCTCGTGCAGGCCCGCCAGGCCAACCCCCTCCACGCGCGCGTCCGTGCCGGCCTGCTGGATGGGCACGCCCAGCGCACGCAAAGCCGCCATGGTGCTGACATTGTCACCGCCCAGACCCAGACCACTGATCTCGACCGCGCCGTCAGCCAACGCGCCGAACAGCAGGGCCCGATGCGAGATGGACTTGTCCCCGGGCACAGTCACCCTGCCCCGAAGCGCGGGGCTGCGTCCGATCCTTAGCAGGACTTCCGAACTCTGGTTCTGCTGCTTCATCGGAGGCTTCCTTCGGGGGCATCCGCGCCCGTGCCTGCCGTGCTGGCACGACGGCGCGCGATCTGCTCTGCCACCAGGGCCATGCGGTCGGCGATCTCCGCACGCTGATCCTCGGGAATGCTCAACCTTCCTTCTATCCGGTTTCCCTGAGCTCCAAGGCGGACGCCATCCAGGATGGGCCCCAGGCCCAGTACCAAGACCAGCGGCCGGTTGCGCTGCTCGCGTAGCGCGGCGGACACACGGGCGGCCAGGTCCATGGCTTGCTGATGCGTGGACACCAGCCCGACCATGGCCACATCCAGGTCACGGCCGAGGTCGAGGCGCGCCCCAACTTGTTCCAGCGTCCCGCCCTCGCCCATCTCGGCTTCGAGCTGAGCGCGCATGGTCGGGCTGACCCGCAGCGCCGCAGCCACCGCCGGCAGGCGCCGCGATGGGCCCCTGGCCTCACGAAGCACGGCCTGGAGAGCGGACAACCACGACTCGCTGGCCGCACTGCGGGCCAAGCCGAGACCGCAGTCGACGGTGGCTCGAACCGCCACCAGCGGGCCGGACACCACGGTTCGCTTGGTGAGAAAGGCGATGGCCTCTTCACCTTCCGCCAGCACCCTCGCGCCCCGGTAGTCGGATGTCGTTGTCTGGGGATGCTGGCGCCGGAACGCCTCGCTGAGGCGCTCGCGATCCAGGCGGCCCTGCGCGATCAAGATACTCGCACCCTCACGCAAGAGAGGAACCGTCGCGTAGAGCAGACGATCCACATCGTCCACTTCGTCAAAGCCACGCGATCGCGCCCGCGCGGCGCGCTCCTCGGGAGCCGTCTTATACAGGGCCGCCTTGGTCCAAGCCGACTCGCGCAGTTGGGTCATATCGGCCCAAACCAGAAGCTCTGCCTCGGTGGGTGCCAATGCCCAGAGATCATCGTCGTCGGCAGCGGTGCGCGCGGACGCCGCAACGGATGCTGGGCCCGGCGAGGCCGGAGCCGCGCAAGACACTACCAACCAAGCGCTCAGCACGCCCGGCAGGAAAAGTCTGGCGTAGGCGATGGCCACCTTCACTTCACCAGCCGCTGGCGGCAGGCCCGTCCCAGGACCAGGGCCGCCTCGAGCGCCGTTGCATCGCCGGCCGCCATGGCCGCGCCGATGGTGCTCACCCGTTGCTCCAACTCGCGCACCAGCGGCAGCAGATGCTCCCGGTTCGCGAGGAGAATGTCCCGCCAAACTTGCGGGCTCGACGCGGCAACGCGAATCGTGTCGCGCAAGCTGGTGGTGGGCCGGCCCGGCAAAGCATTCGACTCGATTAGCGGAAGTGCATCGATCAGGCTAGCCGCCAAGGCGAAGGCGGCCACATGGGGCAAGTGGCTGACCGCCGCCATCAGGCGGTCGTGCAGCGACGGATCGACAGACACCACCTGGCAACCAAGGCCCTGCCAGAACAGAGCCGCGGCCCCTGTCGCCTCGACACTGGTGCGCGCACTCGGGCACAGGAAACACACCCGTCCCGCGAAGATCTCAGGATCGGCGGCGCCCACGCCCACATGTTCAGCCCCGGCCATTGGGTGGCACCCCACGAATCGTCCGCCCGGCAATGCCTCATCGCCTTCAAGCACGACCGGCTGCTTGACGCTGCCGACATCGATGATCGTCGCCGTGGGCGCCAGCTTCCCGGCGATGCCACGAAGCAGGCCTGCCAAGCTCAGAACCGGCGCGGCCAGCAAGACCAACGACGCTCCGACCACCGCGAGTTCCGCACTGTCCGCCATCTCGTCGACCACACCTTGCGCCATGGCCAACGGACCAGCTTTGGCGTCTACATCGTAGCCCGTCACCGAGGCGACCAGTCCAGCCCGTCGCGCGGCCAGGGCGGCTGAGCCTCCGATGTAGCCGACGCCGATGAGCGCCAGGCGAGAAAATGGAACCTTAGAATCCACGCAGCAGGAACACTACCAGGTTATGCGGCCGAAGTCGGCGGGCGACCGCTGATATGGGAACCTCAAGTTGCATCGCCCAATAGCGCCTCCAGTCGCGTTCGGTCGAATCCCACCAGGAGGCGACCGCGCACGTCGAGAATGGGCACCCGATCCGCTGGAATTCCCAGCCGCGAGGCCTTCTGTTGCAGTTCGCGCGCAGCGGACGGATCGTTCTCGATGTCTTTGTAGGCAAAGGGAATGTGTTTGGAACTCAGGTACTGGCGCGCCGCCTTGCAGGCCCCGCACCACGGTGTCCCATACAGGATCACGACCGGCTGGTCTCCTGCGGGCGCATGCCCCGCCATGCCAGCGTCCGAGCCCGCTGCTTCGGCTTCCTCGGGCAAAGGCGGGCCATGCGGGCCTGCCAGCGCGCTGGAATCACCGGGCGGCAACTGCGCCAGCGCGCCGGTCTCGAATGCCTCGCGCGACAGGGCCCGCGCGCGCGCCTTGCCGTTGGTCAGCAACTCGCGCAGGTCGACGACGTAGACGCTGGACGTGTCCCGGCGCTCGGCCACGCCCTTGGCTGGGTCGGTGACCCGCACCAAACGCCGCGCCCCCTCGGGTACCGCATCGGCCTTGTCGGTCGTGGCGAAATTCCCGTTGGACTCAACGTAGGTGAAGAGCAGCGCCGAATCCTTGCTCACGTCGAGCGGCGGGAGCTCGGCCTGCGCCGTGGGTGGAGGAGCCGGGGGCGCGCCTTTCTTGCAGGCGCTGACCAGCAGTAAGAGCGCGAGGGTTGTGTGGATTCGGGAGTTCGTGCGATTGGGCCGCATGGCGCGGACCAGTTTACTCGAAGTCCCCTTGGGGCAAAGCCGCCGGGCTCCCCACGCGATTGCCTACTTGGACTTGGGCTTCTTGGCCCTGCGGCGAGATGAATCTGGCAGCGTGGTGGTGGACATCTTGTCAACCGCCGTGCTGACCGCCTGCTTGAGTGCACTGGCCAGGGCGGTTTTCGTCAGGGTCTCCACGTCGCTTTCCCTGCGACGCTCGGAAAACTCACCCACGAGCGAAGCCTCGCCGTCGCCAGTGAAGTTAAGTTTGCCGCCGGGGTAGGTCGTGCCGTAGATACTCAGCTTGACCTGAATGGCCATTTGCTGATCGCGTCGGCCGGGCGCCGGCGGCTTCATCTCCTGCTTGAAGGTCGCGATGCGCAGGTTGACCTGAAAGCCCTTCAGCCCTCGCTTCTTCATCTCCGCGGTGGCCGCGGCCTCGCCCTCGGCGCCGCCCAGGTCCTGGGTGAATTCGGATCGGGACGAAATCTCCTTGGCAAGGAGATACTTCGCCAACGTAATAATCGTTTTATCCTCAGATGTTATGTTGCTTATAGTGAAGTAATACTTTGGCTTTGCCGCGTCGCCACGGGCGCGACCTGAGAAGCTAAGTGCCACGGTCAGCATTCCAGCCAAAGCAGCGACTCTTGAGATCTGCATGGTCACGCCCTCCAATTGAGTAGTTGATGATTGCGGCCGCAACGGGCTGCCCACCATTCCACCACAGACCGGCCCGACGGGGTAGTCGCCAAATCCCAAGACGACCCAAGTGGACAAGGGACGCGTTTTTGCTTAGCGTGATGCCATGCTCATCCTGACGCTGGCCGAGAAAGGTGGAGAGTCCAAGGATCTCACTTTCGACAAGACTGAGATTCGAGTAGGACGGGTCCGGGACAACGACATCGTCCTTCCCAAGGGCAACGTGTCCAAGCACCACTGTCGCCTGGTGCTCCAGAATGGCCAGCTCCTGGTGGAAGATTTGGGCAGCACCAACGGAACCTACGTGAACGGCCGCAAGATCGGCGAAGCCACGTCGATTTCCACGGCCGACAAGGTCTTCGTCGGCGATTTCGCCATTCGAGTCATTGGCGGTGTGCGCGCAGGCGAGCCACAGCTCGGTTTCACTCCGCCGCCCCACGCACCTTCGGCGCCCGAAGCGGGCTCGCTCAGCACGGCTCTTCCCCGCCGCGCCCCACCCCCGCCGCCGCCCCCGCGGCCCGGCTCCCTGTACGGAGGTGATGAGGATTCCGGGCCCAAGCCCTCCCGCGGGTCGCAAGCCCATGTGCCCGTGCCTCCGCCCCCGCCGCCCCCTAGGCGAGAAAGCAAGACCATGCCTGTGGTGGCTGCCGAGCCGCTTCCTGCGCCGCCGCTGCCGACGGAGATCAGCCTGGACGACGACGACGCGCTATCCAGCCCGGCGCCGCGACTGAACCTCCCGCCGCTGAGACCGCCGGTTCCCGTCCCGACGCCGTCTCCGTCTCCCGATGAGCCGCTGACCACGCCCCGGGGCACGCCCCCGGCGCAACTGACCCGAGAACCTGAGCGAGCCGCGCCCCCGCCGCCTGCCGCCCCCTCCCTGCCTGCCCCGCCGGCTATCCCTTCCCCGGCTGCCCCTCCAGCAGCACCCGCACAGGCGGGCGGAGACTTCCCGCCCTGGCTGGTTCGCTTGCTGGACAGCGAGGATGCCACCGCTGCGTTCTTCTCCGGAACGCAGTCGGTGGAGGTTGAGCGGAAAGGCCGTCGAGAGCCTGGTGTGGTCGCGTCCGCCGATCTGGCGTCGCTGCCGGACCATCTGCGCAGGCTGGCTGCCAAAGGCGTGCCGCGACCGGAACCCGATGCTTCGGTCATCGACACAACCCTCGCCGATGGCACACGCATCACGGCCCTGTTCCCGCCCCTGTGCGACCGCCTGCGCGCCTCAATCCGACGGCCGAACGTTGGCCACAAAACCCTGGACGAGCTGGTTACAGATGGGGGCCTCTCGCCCGAAATGCAGCAAGTTCTCGAAGCGTGCGTAGGCACCCGGCAGAACCTGCTCATCGCGGGTGACCGCGCGTCTTGCGACCTGCTGCTAGGCACTTTGGCCTGGTCGCTCGATCGAGTGGCACGCGTCGTGGTTCTGGCCGAAACCATCACCCCGCCTGCCAGCGCATCTGCCTGGTTGAAACTGCCGGTCGCTGCCCGCGTTCCTGACCTGGTCGCCGCCGCGGTGGCGCTCAGACCGGACTACGTCGTCGCCGACGCCGCTGCATCCATGCTCTTGGGCGATTTGCTGCGCGAGTGCGCCCGAGGGCAAAACGGCGCTCTCACCGCATTGATCGCCCGCTCGTCGAATGATGCCCTCTACCGACTGCGCGTGATGGGCGCGACCTACGGTTCATCNNGAACTGCGCGCCGAGACCCTTCTGGCCTGGCAAAGCAAGGGCAAGGGCAAGGGTCGCTTCATCGCCACCCGCACGCCATCACGCCTGGCTGGCAAGTTGGAAGCGGGCGGCGTGAGCGTGGGGGACAGCGTCTTGCAGCGCTAGTCGGGCGGCTTCGCGTGGGGAGCCCGCCGGCTTCGCCATGTCAATAACACGCCGCTGGCCGAGAGGGTCGCGTTCGTGGTACAGGAACGCGACACGAAGCACGCAGGTGTCCTGCCGATGACAACTATCTGCCGCGACACGGCCTCTGCGCCCTTGATGTCCGTGCCCCCATGAGCGCCTTGGATCTCAACCAAATCATCCTGATTGTCGTGGTGGTGGCCGCTGCCCTGGCCTTCGACTTCATCAACGGGTTTCACGACGCAGCCAACTCCATCGCTACCGTCGTCTCGACTCAGGTGCTGACGCCATTCCGCGCGGTTCTGTGGGCGGCATTCTTCAACGTCATTGCTTTCGCTCTCTTCAAGCTTCATGTGGCCGGCACTATCGGCAAGGGGATCATCGACCCCGCCGTGGTGGACATGGCGGTTATCATTGGCGCGCTGACCGGGGCCATCGCCTGGAACCTGCTCACCTGGTGGTGGGGCCTCCCGTCCAGTTCCTCCCACGCCCTGGTGGGCGGCTTGATCGGCGCCGGAGTATCGAAGGCGGGACTCGGTATCCTGGGCTGGCAAAAGATCGGCAGCACGGCTGCGTTCATCTTCCTGTCGCCCCTGATCGGCTACCTTGCTTCATCGATACTAGCGCTTACCGGGTCTTGGATATTCCGCAAAGCCACTCCAGGACGCGTGGACAAGTGGTTCCGACGCCTGCAGCTCGTGTCCTCGGCCATGCTCAGCATCAACCACGGCGGCAACGACGCACAGAAGACCATGGGGATCATCGCCGTGCTGCTCTACTCGCAGGGCCTGCTGGGCGAGGAATTCCACACCGCTGGGCGCATTCCAGTCTGGATCGTCTTTGCGTGCTACTTGGCCATGGGACTCGGCACCATGGCTGGCGGCTGGCGCATCGTCAAGACCATGGGAATGCGACTGACCAAGTTGCGTCCCTTTACCGGATTTTGTGCTGAAGCGGGAGGCTCGCTGGCCATCTTCATTGCGACGTCCATGGGAATTCCCGTGTCGACGACTCACACCATTACCGGTTCCATTGTGGGAGTGGGCACCGTGTCCAACCCGGGCCGCGTTCGCTGGGGCGTGGCCAGTCGCATTCTGTGGGCCTGGATCTTCACCATCCCGGCCTCGGCCGCCATCGCCGCGGTGACCTACTTCGTGGCCCGCGCGCTCGGCGTGTAGATCGCCCTCAGGGCAGCGTCACTTCGCCTGCGGCCACGAAAGGCCCACCGACGTCGCGTGCACGCAGTACCGCGGCCAGCTTCCTAGCCCCGGCCGGCGGACTGACCACGATCTCGCCACCTGGTGCAAGCGAGGCCGCAGTTCCCGGCAGCTCACGCCGACGCCCGCTTCCGTCCTCGGCAAACACGCGTAGCGCCCCGCCCTCCTTCACCTCACCGCCCAGGCGAACCGTCACGCTCGTTCCCGCAGCCGTCATCTCCAGGTGCGCCCGCAACAGATGGTTGAGCAGGCCCCCTGCGTAGCCGGCAATCTCAGGCAGCAGCGCGCGCGCCATGTCCGCATAGACGGCGTCATCGAGGAAGAAGCGCACCTGCGTCCCGCTGTTTTCGTAGGCGAGCACACGATGGCCGTCCAGGGCCAAGTAGTGGCGACTCTGCGCCGGCCGCAGGACCAGCGAGGACAGCGTGGGCGAGGGAAACCCCAACGATTCGCGCGCCCGGCGAACCACGTCAGCTACTTTGGTGTCCCGCTCGATCGAGACATCGGCGGGGATGGTGCCCTCGGAGAAGAAACGACGCTGGGTACGATTAGCCAGTCCCTTGCCATCGGCAGACGCGAAGAAGCTGGCGATGTCGGGGCGGGACACCGGCGCAGCCGCGGCAGGAAGCCCCGAGTGGCCGTAGTGCTCCGCCACGAATTGCTCGTAGGCCGAACCATCGTCCCGCTGCAAGAACGCGCCCCGGAAATCGTTGCGCACAAAGGCTGGTTGCCCGGCGTCTTCAAGCACCGCCAGCACCCCGCCCAGTGCCAGCAGTGCCCGCACCAGGGCCGATTCGCGCGCGCCCGGTTCAGCCAAGCTGACGGCGCGCTCCCAGTTGTCGAGCAGGACGGGAATGCCCAGGTCATTGCCAGGCGACCAGATCCAGTCCAGCGCGGACTTGCCCTCCAGGGTGAAGGCCGTGCCCGCAACCAGCCCACGCACGCTCGTGCCGCCATTGAACAGCAGGCGCAGGCCGTGGGCGAAACCTGAAAGGCCGGGATCATCGTGCAGGCCTTTCCCGGTTGCCGGATCAAGGAAGTCATTCGCGCCACGCTCGGGCGGCGTCTTGGCCAACACCGCGCCCGCCACCACCCACTGGCCCGCGCCCGCCACGCCGTCAGGTCCGGGCCGGTAACCGCCCGCCGGATCAAGCGCGTCGAGCCGAGCTTGCAAGGCCCGTCGCTCGTCTTGGTCGAAGAGGTCGAGGCCGATGTGCAAAGGTTCGAGGAGTCCCAGCGGTCGTCCCAGATGGGCGAGCACCTGGTGCAGACGAGAGGCTTCCACGGCTCGCTCGGTCAACCCGGCATGCGTGGTGGCGGGCTCATAGGCGCGTGCGGCCGGATGGCCGAACAACGCCCACGCACCCACGAGTGCCGCCAAATTGAACCGCGCGCGGATGAGCAAGCTTGGGCGCTTCACGGCTTGCCTCCTGGCGCGAACGCCGGGCCCGACGCAGGCAGAAGCCCGGTACTCTCGGGTGAGGGCAGCGTGACCTCGGGCAAATGGCTCTCCGCCAGCTTGGCAAGGCGCAGGATCATCGAGGGCTCAGAGCACTGGCCAAGGCCGCAACTCAGTTGCATCACGACCCCTTTCTCGCGCAGCAAGAAAGCGAACCCGGTCACGTCGCCACCTCTGGCTCGCAAGGATGCATCTCCCATCTCTTCGGTCGCAACGGCGCTCGGAAGATCGCCGAGCAAACTCCTAAATTGCGCCTCGGCGGCTTCCGACCCGATGGCCCACACCCGCAGTCCGACGTCATGGGTCTCGGGCTTGTCGCTGGCCTTGAAGTGACGGCTGTCATATACGTCGCTGGTCGCCCGGTCAGCCAACTTGCCCACTTCGAACTTCCCCGCGTACCCGGTCACGCCACGCACCTCGTCCTCGGACAGAAGCGGAGAGATGTCGAGCGCAGATGAGGAACCGACCCGCGCAGCTTCTGCCGGACGCTCGGAAGCGCTTGCGGGCGAGGCCCCATCAAGCTCCAGTCCCGCCGGCTGCACCTCCCAGGCCGCTGCCGCGCGGATGGCGGGACCGCCGCCCAAGAAAGCCAAGTGCCTGAAGTGGGACATGGAGGACTGCCATTTCTCCAAACGCACCCGCGTTCCCCTCTGGGCGAAGTCGCTGCGCGGCTCTCCCGTTGGGAAGATGCCGTCGCTGCGCCAGGCCACGTACCCCCGCCGGTAGACGATGAGCGTGAACCGTCGCAGGCGGCCCCCCTCGCCCCTTGGCAGATCTGCGGGGATTTTGAGCCGATAGCGGCCGTCTGCTCCCGTTTCGGCTACCGCCTCCAGCGCGGCGGCCGGCCCCTGCAGTCCGATACCGCGCTCGAATGCCCACGCTCCTGCCACCACGGCTCCCGCCAGGGGACGGTCGGTTTCGCCGTCGACGACCAACCCATCAAAGGGGCCCAGCAGATCGCCAGGCCGCAGCGTGTCCGGGCGTGCCGAAAATGGTGCGTTCTCCACCACGGGGCCGCACGACGACACAAGCGCGGCCAGCCAGGCGGCTATGGTCAACTTCGCCAAGAACCCGCTTCGGGCGGATTTGACGCTCTTCGGAATCGTTGGTATTAATTGCTGCACGATGAATGGGTGGGTGTCATGCCCGTCTCGACAGTGAACGTCCCGCTCGCCTTCTAGTAGAGGATGGGCTGCCTTGCAACGGTCGCCGGCGCTTTCTAGCAACGACTAGCGAAGATGCTCATTAGCTGTCTCCAATGTGGCGGGGCGCTCGCGGAGGGCGCTGCCTTCTGCCAACGCTGCGGCGCTCCCGTGGGGTTGCCGTCCGTGACGGACTCGGCCCTGCTCTGCGCTGGATGTGGCAATCAGAACCCGATGGGGACCAACTTCTGCCACGCCTGCGGCCGCCGTCTCGGCCACACCACTCCGATGAGCGCCGACGCCTCGGCGGCCCTGGCCGCGGCGGTGGCAGCCCGGCCCTCGGTCGCGGCGGCTCGCCAGGCTGGTGGGCCGCGATTGGTAGCCGTGCGACGCGACGGCAGTGACGGCGAGTCGTACCCACTCGCCGGCGATCAGGTGGACATTGGGCGCAGTGAAGGCGATCTCCATTTCGATGATCCGCACCTCGCCCCACGCCATGCCCGCATCACCCTGCGCGCAGGCCAACACGTGATCACACCCCTTGAGAACCGCAACGGTGTCTACCGACGTATCGGCCAACCGGTGGAACTGGCGGACGGCAACCTGATTCTGGTCGGCAAGCAGGTCTTGCGCTTCGAGTTCTTGTCCGATGTCGAGAAGACCCTGCGTCCCGCCGTCGAGCACGGCATAGTCCTGTTCGGCACGCCGCTCAAGGCGCCCTGGGGACGGCTGCGCCAGCTCACCTCGGCAGGAACCAGCCGTGACATGTTCCACCTCACCCGCAGTGACCTCGTGCTGGGCCGCGAACAGGGCGACATCGTTTTCTCCGACGATGAATTCATGTCGCGCCGACACGCCCTGCTTCAGTTTCGTAATGGCAGCGCGCTCTTGTCCGACCTGGGCAGCTCGAACGGCACCTTCGTCCGCCTCACCGGGCAACACCCTCTGGCCCCCGGAGAAATGATTCGGCTCGGCGATGAACTCTTGCGCTTCGAGATAAGTTGAGGCGAAGCTTGTGGGCGAAAGCGAAACAAACGTCACGATGAGTCAGAGCCTCCCGCATGGCAAGCTCTTCTG
Source organism: Myxococcales bacterium (assembly GCA_003153875.1). The sequence continues at coordinate 86,596 of PMBY01000331.1, forward strand.
AAATCAAGATCACGGTCTGTGGCAAGACCGACGTGGGTCAGTTGCGTGAGCACAACGAGGACAACTTCCTCGTTGTGGATTTTGCCCATGTGGAAAAGCCCTCGCCTGAAATCTCGCTCGACTTTTCGCTTGGGGAGAAAGGGGCTCTGTTTCTGGTGTGCGACGGCATGGGCGGTGCCGCCGCGGGCGAAGTCGCCTCCACCATGGCCGTCGAATCCATCTCGACGACGGTCGGCGGCGGCGGACCGCTAACGCGCGAACGTTTTGCGCGTCGCCTGCGCCGCGCGATCGAAGCTGCCAACGACAGCATCTTCGCCCAATCGCGCGACAACCAGAACGAGCGCGGTATGGGCACGACCTGCACGGCGGTTGGATTGGTCGACTCCACCTTGCTGATAGGACAGATCGGCGATTCGCGCTGCTACATCTGGCGCGGCGGTCGCCTGAGCCAAGTAACCAAGGACCAATCTCTGGCCTGGCAGCTCATCGAGGCCGGAGCCATGACCCTAGAAGAGGCCAAAGGCTTCGAGCACGCGAACATCATCCTGCAAGCGCTGGGCGTCCAGGAAAAGGTCGAGGTCGTGCTCTCGCAAGTCTCGCTCCGTCGCGGCGACCTGATCCTGGTTTGCTCGGATGGCTTGCACGGCCCGGTCAGCGACGACGAAATCAAGCAGATACTGCTTGATGAGCCCGACGTGAAAAAGGCCTGTGAGCGGCTCATCGCGTGCGCCAATGCGCACGATGGCCCCGACAACATCACGGTGGTGCTGGCCCGATTTGATGGTGAAGGCCTGCCTGAGTCGGGCACCGAGGATGCGGTGGCGTTTCTAGCGTACGACCCGGGTCAGGATCCGGAAGACCCTGAGCCGGAAAAACGCCCGCCGTCGCCCGAGCAGGTGACGGGCGAAATGGCCCCCGGAGAAGAACTGCGCGCCACCGCGTCCGACCTATCCGTGCCCGAGAAACCCGCTGCCAACAGCAGCCCCGCCGGGAAACCAGCCGCGACAACAGCTTTGCCCGCGCAGCCCATCCCGGAGGCTCGCTCTGTGCTTGCCTTTGTTCTGGTCACCCTGCTGGCGGCGCTGGCCGGAGCCCTGTTTCTGGTCTATCAGCGGGCCGCGATACCGGACCGCAGTTTCGAGAGGCCTGGCCTCATCTCGCACGGCAAGCTGGCGTCCCCGTCGGCCGCACCTCCCGCGGTTGTCCGTCCCCAGACGCTCGCAGCGCCCAACCATCCTGCTGATGCCGGAAGAGAGCCCTAGGTGCGGGAACCCATGGCAACCAGACTTTGCCCCCAGTGCAACACCGCCGCTGAGCCAGCCGCTCGCTTCTGCGGCGTTTGCGGCGCGCCCATACCCGTGGCGGCACCGGGTGCTTCTGGGAACTTCGAGCGGGCGCTCGACCGAGCCCTCCAGTCGGCGCTGGCGCAGCCTAGCGGGATCCGTGCGATGAGCCCCGCCGCTGGCGTTCCTGTGACTCCAGCCAGTTCTGGCCGATCCGGACCCGTTGCTTCGCGTCCGCTCACTCCCGCGCCGATTGCCGCCAGTCCCCGGCCGGCGTCCCTGGACAGCCTAGTGGGTCGGACCCTCAACAACCGCTATCAGGTTGAACGCAAGATCGGCGAAGGAGGATTCGGCGCGGTCTTCGAGGGCACGCAGCTCGCTACCGGGCGGTCCGTGGCGCTCAAGATCCTGCATCCCCATAGCGTGGCCGACGCCACCGTGGTGGCTCGTTTCCGGCGCGAAGCCGAGGCCTGCTCGCAGCTGCGCAACCCGCACACCGTCACCATCTACGATTTCGACCAGACCGAGGACGGAGTCCTCTACCTGGCCATGGAGTTGGTCCGAGGCGAAAGCCTGCAGGAGATCCAGCACCGGGACGGCGTCATCGAAGCCAGTCGCGCTCTTTGCATCTTGGACCAGGTCGCGGAAGCGCTGGGCGAGGCGCACGACAAGGGCATTGTCCATCGTGACATGAAGCCCGAGAACATCATGGTCGAGCGGCGTGGCGGGGCAGATTTCGTCAAAGTGCTCGACTTCGGAATCGCCAAGATCCTGTCCGGTGAGGGAAGCAAGATCATTCCCGCGCTGACGGCTATCGGGCAGACAGTGGGAACCCTGGAATTCATGTCGCCCGAGCAGCTGCGCGGCAAGGCGCTCGACGGGCGTTCGGATATCTACGCGCTGGGCATGGTCGCCTACGAGATGCTCACCGGGCAGCTTCCTTTCAAAGGCGCGAAGAGCACTACGGAAGTCATCCAGTTCCACCTGCAGGAGGCCGCCCCTCCCCCGTCCAGTTTGCGACCCGACCTGGCGATCCCAACCGCGGTTGACGAAGTGGTTCTGAAAATGGTGGCCAAGGGTTGCGATGACCGTCACGAAAGCGCTGTGGCGCTTCGCCAACACATCGCCGAGGTTCTCGCCACCCTAGATGCCGCTCCCGTGCGAAGGGAAGCGAAGCGCGTGGTGGCGGTGGTGGGGGCGATCTTGGTGGTGGTGGGAACGGCGATTTATCTGCTGTCGAGATAGCTACCTGACCACGCTGAAGAACCGGCCCAAGCGAATAGACTTGAACCATTCGGCCACGCCTTCGGGCGACCAACCGCCGAATGCTGGATCACGCGACCACCACACCACGAGCGCGCGGCCCTTGACGTTGTCGTAGGGCACGAAGCCCCAGACGCGAGAATCGCGCGAGTTGTCGCGGTTGTCGCCCATGACGAAAACGCTGCGCGGGGGGACCACGCGGGGCCCCCAGTCCTGCGGGGGCTGGTTCGGATCCTGGTAGACCTTGTGGGTCTTGCTGCCCAGGCTCTCGATCCACAATTCGCAATCGCGCGCCTCCTCGGGGCTGCGACCTTCGTTGTAGCGACATTCGCCGGCGACACGCTGACGAACCATGGGTTGACCGTTGATGAAGACCTGGTTGTGGCGAAGTTCGACCGAATCACCGGGCAGCCCCACCACGCGCTTGATGAAGTCCGTGGAAGGATCGGGCGGATAGCGGAAGACGATGATGTCGCCGCGCTGGGGATCGCTGAATTCCACGACCTTCTTGTTGGTAAACGGGATCCCGATGCCGTAGGCAAACTTCGACACAAAGATGTGGTCCCCGATCTCTAGGGTCGGGATCATCGACCCCGAGGGGATCTGGAAGGCTTCCACCACGAAGGCGCGCAGGAGCAGGGCCACCGCCAGAGCCACCCCGATCGACTCGGCGTACTCACGCGCGGTCGACTTGCGCGCAAAGGCCAGGTGCTTGTCCATGCGTTCATCGAGAGCCGAAATGGCCTCGCGCATGCGCTCGAAGTCGTCGCCCTTGGCAGCTGACTCGACATCGGCCACGGCCAACTCGATCTCGGCGGCCACCGTCTGCGGGATGCGATAGCTCCTCCGCTTGAGAATGCGCCGCGACTCTCTGACCAGATGCTTGCCCTCGTCGCGAGCCCGGTTCCAGTACCTGTGCGTCCGCCACGCGGACCATAGCTTGGTCATCATGTTCATTCGACCTTGAGGATGGCCAGGAAGGCCTCTTGCGGGATTTCCACGTTTCCGACCTGTTTCATCCGCTTCTTACCTTCCTTCTGTTTCTCCAACAACTTGCGTTTGCGGGTGATGTCGCCACCGTAGCANNTTCGCGGTCACGTTCTTGCGCAAGGCTTTCACCACTGTCTTGGCAATCACGCGCGACCCCAGGGCAGCCTGGATGGCCACCTCGAACTGCTGCATCGGGATCAGCTCCTTCATCTTGATGCACAGGTCGCGCCCCTTGATGTACGAGGTCTCCCGGTGGATCACGGCGGATAGCGAATCCACCCGGTCGCCGTTGACCAAGAGGTCCAGGCGCACCAGGTCGGCCGGCTGATAGCCCTTGGGTTCGTAGTCGAGTGAGGCGTAGCCGCGCGACACGGATTTCATGCGATCGTAGAAACCGAACACGACCTCGGTGAGCGGCAGGTCGTAGCGAATGATCACGCGCTTCTCACCGGCGTAGCTGAGGCTGGTCTGGGTGCCCCGCCGCTCCTGACACAACTTGAGCAGCCCGCCCACGAATTCAGGGGGTGTGTGAATGACGGCCGCGATCATCGGCTCTTCGATGTGATCGATGTCAGCTTCCGACGGAAACTTCGCCGGGTTGTCCAAATCAACGACGTCCCCATTGCGCAGCACGATTCGGAAACGCACCGTGGGCGCGGTGGTGACCAGGTCTAGGTTGTACTCGCGCTCCAGCCGCTCCTGCACGATCTCCATGTGCAGCAGGCCGAGGAAGCCGCAGCGGAAGCCGAAGCCGAGGGCGACCGAGCTTTCGGGCTCGAACGAGAAGCTCGCGTCATTTAGGTGGAGCTTCTCCATCGCGTCGCGGAGGACCGGATAGTCGGACCCGACGATCGGATAGATGCCGGCGAAAACCAGGCTCTTGGCCGGCTGGTATCCGGGCAGCGGGCGCTCGGCGTGGGCGGCCGCGGTCGTGATCGTGTCGCCGACCTGG
>PMBY01000272.1:0-6202 GCA_003153875.1 Myxococcales bacterium
TGCCCACGCCGGGCTCGCCGATGATGACCGGGTTGTTCTTGGTGCGGCGGGAGAGCACCTGCATGGCCCGGCGCACTTCGTCGTCGCGACCGATGACGGGATCCAGCTTGCCCTGGCGGGCCAGCTCGGTCAGATCGCGCGTGTACTTGGCCAGCGATTGGTAGCGCTGTTCGGCGTCCGGGTCGGTGACCCGCTGGCTGCCGCGCACCTCGGCCAGGGCTTTGAGAACCGTGTCGCGGTCCACGCCCGCCTCGCGCAGTACGCGTGAAGCCGCGCCCAGATCCTTGGACAGAAGCGCCAGCAGCAGGTGTTCGCTGGAAACGTACTCATCTTTGAATTCGGCGGACTGGCGAGCCGCCTCGTCGAGCAGATCCTTCATGCGACGGCCCACGTAGGCTTCGGCCGTGGCGCCGCGAACTTGTGGCTGCGCCGCCAGCGCCTCGTCCACTTTGCGCACCAGCCCCTCGGGATCCGCGCCCACCTTGCGCAGCACCGCCAGGGCCACGCCTTCTTCCTGGGTCAGCAGCGCCCGTAGCACGTGCTCGGGCGTGACCTCCTGGTGGGCGTGCTTCTCGGCGTCCGCCTGCGCGGCCGCGAGTGCCTCCTGAGCCTTGATGGTAAATTTGTCGAGCCGCATGGTTGGTTTCCTAGCTCCAGAATAGGCACGCCGCCCGGCGGGACAAGGGAATCCGTGGGCCTTCGAGGTGGTCCCCAGTAGGGGCGACCTGCGGTCGCCCTCGCCGAGCGGGAAGGGGCGGCCCGCGGTCGTCCTTTCAGTACGCCACGCCGTTCACTTCCCCACAGTTGGTGAAGGACAGCGTGGTTTGAATCTGGAAGTTCGACTGGTTCGTGTGGCGTTCCGCATGAAAGAGCGCAAATCCGTAGACTTTGCCCACCGTGAGTCCGAGCGAATCGATGGCGACGGACTTGGTCTCCTGGGCGTGTCGCCCTCCCATATCGATGACCAACTGGTTGTTGATGAACACCCAGACGTCGTCGTCTCCGCTGAACGAGAAGGTTTCTCCCCCCTTGTATTGGAAGGCGGTGTGAATCTCTGTGGTGAAGGAAAAATTGTGATTCTGGCCCTGGTTTCCAAAACCGGCATTGTCGAGCGGAAAGAATGAATTGGGCTGTGTCGCTTGAAACGAGGCTGTCCCGTTGACGTCCACCATATGCAGCGCCGTCACATACGGCATGTTGACCCCGGGAACATTGTTGTACCACTGGTTGAAGTTGTCTGGACCCGTAGTGGACTTCAACGGTTGCCGTGCTGTCGTCGCGTAGACCGGCTTGCCGTCTGCGCCCAGGGCGCTGGCCACGATCCCCGGTTCGTCTCCAGCCGGCGCCGTCTCAAAATCCGGGTGCCCGCCGGGTTGATTTCCCATCTTGAAATCGCGAACCACGCCAAACAGGGCCGAACACGGGGGGGTTGAGGTTCCACTGCTCCCGCCTGCTGCGCCACCGTCGCCGGGTGAGGCAATCTGTGGACCGAGAGCATAGGCACCAATGGTCGCATTCGTCACGTTGGTGAAGCCTGCTGGGGGCCACACTCCTGTGGTCAGGCCGATGCCCGAAAGCTGGATGAAGCCGGGGTTTCCGCTGGCGGCAGTGACGTTGAGGATCGCATTCAACGACCCAAGCGAGGTCGGATGCAGGGACACAACCACGCTGCAGCTTGCGCCCGCATCAAGCGAAATGCCGGTGCAGGTATCGCTGCCCTTCACGAACTGCGGGTCGCTGATCGTCACGGTGAGCGTGCCCGAGGCAGTGGCTCCGGTGTCCTTCACGGTGAAGGTCTGGGGCGTGCCGGTGCTGCCAATCGCGACCGAACCCAGGTTGGTCGTGCCGGTGACGGTGAGGGTGGCGGGGCCTATCGATACGCAGGTCAGGGCCGCCGACACCGAAGTCGCAGCCCCGCTAACGTCCGCGACCTTCAGAGTTGCGCTTTTCGTCCCGACGCTCGTTGGGAGGCACGCAACCTGCAACGCACAGCCAGTTGCCCCAACCAGGGGTGCAAGGCAACCCGGAACAGTGATCACAAACTGTTCCGCGTTGGTGCCGGTGATGGTCGCCGAAATCTGACCAGTCGCCATGCCGCCGGTATTCGCCACCCCGAAGGTCACGGGCGGGCTCTGGGTTCCGATTTGAGTCTGGAAGGAGGCCGTGGGCGGGGTGATCGCCAGCTTGGCCGGGTCAAAAACCGTGGCCGTAACCGCGGCGGTCTTCGTCAGCCCGGCGGCGCTGCACACCACTGAGTCGATCTTCGAACCGGCTGTGGTCGCCTTGAAGGTGAAGCCGACGGTGCAAGAAGTTCCAGCAGCCAGGGCGGCCGGGCAGACCTTGGTGGGGTCAAACGTCAGATCCGCGCCGCTCACGCTGCAGGAGAGGTCAGTGACAGTGCCAGTGACCGTGACGGTGACCGACCCAGGGACGGAGGCGTTGGTCGTCACCTTGTTCCCGAGGTCGACACCGGTCATGGAGAAACTGCCCTGGGGCACGCCGCTGCCGCTCAGGCTGACCGTCAGCGTGCTGGAAATCGACAATACCCCACTGACATTCCCAACCGCCGTCGGCTGGAAAATCACAATGATGTTGCAACTGCTCGCAGCCGGGATGGAGGCACAGGTATCGGTGATGAGGAACGAACCCGAACCGGTGATGGTGGGCATGATTGCAGCTTGCTTGGACCCTGTGTTGCTCACGGTGACGACCTGTGCGGCGCTGATCGCGCCAACATCAACGCTCCCGAAGCCAACAGAAACTTTGTCGATGGAGAGCACGCTCAGCGATATGCCGGCGTCCGGGGCGCCTGGGCTCCCACCGCTGGACCCGGCTGTACTTCCCGCAGGCTTGGTCGTGAAGCCACCGACGGCAGCGATGCCACCGATTCCACCGGCACCACCGATTCCAGCGGCACCAATGGTTCCTCCTGAGCTCGCACCTCCGCCGGTTCCGGCTGTGCCACCTGCACCACGGGTTCCGGCAGTGCCCGCACCTCCGCCGGCTCCGGCCTTGCCGGCGTCGGCTCCTGTGGGGGCGGGAGCGTCAGCGGGACTGGCGGTGTTTCCGTCAATGCTAGACGGGCCAGCATCGGAAACGGCGGGATTTTCGACGGCTCCATCAGGAGCGGGCGGCGACAGGGCATGCAGTCCGCGGGCGTTGGAGGAACACGCCGTGGCCAGCGCAGCGGTGAGGCAGAGGCCGAGGAGATCGAGGCGTGCAGATAGGAAAGAGAACGCTTTCATGGCTAGTACCCCACTCGTTGGCGCCGCACCTCTGGGTCTGCCCTCGACTGAGCAGGCGGAATCATGGGCACGGCCTTCACGGCACGATCAACCAAGGGATCCACATCGTCGATGGTAGCACGCCGAAGCAATCTGGTGGTCTGCGGCTTTGGGGCAAGCGCGAACTGTGCTACCCAGACCCAGCAGGGCTACGGACACTGCCCGAGCCAGGTCAGGACGTTGTTCCAGTAGATCTGCGTCTGGTAAGCGCTGTTGCTCCACGCCGAGTCGTAAGTGATTGTTTCGTCGCCCCAGACGTTGACGTGTCCTTGGCCGTTGACGATCGTAGCTACCCCGAGCGCGTAGACACCGCTGCCGTAGCCTCCCCTACCACCTCCGTTTGGAGCGCTTGCATAGAGGGAGAAGGTGCTGGAATTGGCTGGCAAATTACGACCCGCCAGTCCCTCGATGCCCGCGGCGCCCGCGACCGGCAGCGTGTTTACGCCCGTGGTGATTTGGCTCGCAATCGGAGCCGCGGTTGAGAAAGTGGTGATGGTTGAATTGCCGGGGAGGATGTTGGCGTCAGTCAAGGAGTACGCAATCCCGACGGGATTCAGTAGCAGGTTTGCATTGGCCATTTCGGCCGCGGTGCTCGCGATGCCAATTGTGGTCATGAGGCCTCCCCCGCTGTTGACCCAGTCGCGAACGGCGTTCACCTCGCTGGCGAGGAGTGCTCGCTGGGATCCCTGATAAGGTGGGTAGCCGGTGTTGGTCTTCTTGGTATTGAAAAAGGAATTCTTGTCGGCCTGCGTGTGATAAATGTCCAACACTATGAGGATCTGGTATGGGGCGATTCGCGTCGCCGTTAGGTAGTTGGCGCCGGTGATGTCCAGATTTTGGACCACACAATTGGTTCCTCGTGTGGTCAACCAGTTCAAGAAGACGGCATCGCCGGTTGTCACGACATTTCCACTCTTGCCGTTGCTGTACGTCGCGGCCCAAACCCCGGTAATGCCTATTGTGGCGGTGGGTGGGCACTGGCTGCTACAAGAGATGCCTCCGTCGGGGCCGACCGCACCCGCCGCACCGCCAGTGCCTCCTGCCCCCGAGCCGCCAGTGATCACTTGCCCGCCACTGGCACCGGTGTCGCCGCCTCCTCCGCCCGAGCCGCCGGTGATCGCTTGCCCGCCACTGGCGCCGGTGTCGCCGCCTTCTGCACCCGAGCCACCTGTGTCGATCTGCCCGCCGCTGCCGCCAGTGTCGTCGCCTCCCGCCCCCGCGCCGCCTGTGTCGATCTGCCCGCCGCTGCCGCCTCCACCCCCCGTCGAGGCAGAGTCGTCACCTGCGTCGTCGGTGGCAGAACCTCCCGAGGCGATCGCGGTGTCCGAGCCGGCGGAACCCGCTGCACCTCCGGCGCCAACCGGCGCGTCGCCGGTTTCAGTCAGGCTGCTGCCGTCCTTCGTCGCGACAGGTGTGTCGCTCCCGCCCGCGCCACCGGCGCCGCCGACGTCTCCACTCCCACCGGTTTGGGCGGCGTCATCTCCTTTGCCCGGGGCGTTTGGCGCATCAGATGTAGCAGCCGTGTCGTGGTTGCCGCCAGCGGCGCCCATATCAGTCGCGGCGAGAGATTCCACGGCCCCATCCTCAGCGTGCAGCGCCGAGGCGCGCAGTCTCCTGGCATCGAAACTACACGCCGCGGTCAGCGCGGCGATCAGGCAGAAACCAGGAATCCCGAGGCGCACCGTCGGGAAGGAGAGCGCCTTCAAGACTAGTACCTCACCGTCGCGGTGAAACCTGTCGTGCCCCCCGCCATGGGCGCCGCGCTTACGGGCTTTCCTTCGAAATAGAACAGCACGCCGGTGGTCACGGCGCCGGCAGCGGCCAGGCCCCAAAGAATATTGGCTGCGGTCTGGCGCGAACTGACGGAATCGATCTCGCTCTGGCCGCAGCCAGAGATTTTTCCGCTGGTGTCGCCGCAGGACTTGTCCAAACTGTCGAACCTGGATTGCATGGCCAGGCCGGCGGTGATGGCACCCGCTGCCAACAGCGCCGTCGAGCCAGCGGCGACCCAGGTCCACTTCCGCCCCAGCCACCAACCCTTGCGGGCAGGGCTTGGCGTAGGGCTGGCCCCCAGGTCGACGTTCGCGGCGCTTGGCTCCGGACTGGCCCCCAGGTCGAGTCTCGGGGGAGCTGGTGGCAGGGCCGCCTCGGGCTGCGGGACCGGCTCTGCGGCCACGGGAATCGCTGGAGGCCCGAGCCGCAGGGTGACCGTCCCCACCAAACCGGCTGTCACATCGACCTTTTCGAGTGCCGGGGTCGCGTTGGGATGGCTGGCCGCGATCAAGTGGCGGCCGGGCGTAGCCCAGACGGGATCGCGCAGCGGTGCGAGGCCTGCGCTCTTGCCGTCGACGTTCACCTCCGCGCCCGCGGTCGTGCAGTCGATGCGGATCCGTCCCAGCTTCTCCTGCAACTCGGCCACAGCCTCGCGCGCGGTAGCGATCGTCTCGGGCGACGCATCGGTGTCGCTGGCCAAGAACTTCTCAAAGGCTTCCATGGCTTCAACAGGCCGGCTGAGATCGCGATTGGCCTGGCCGATGTTGAACAGCAACTTGGGCGAGGGGTAGGCGGCATAGGCCGCGTCGAACTTCTCCAGCGCGCCCGCGTAGTCACCCTTCTCGTACAGTGTCCAGCCCTCGTTCAGCAAGCCCTGAGCCTGGGCCTTGGCCTGTGGGTCGGCGGCTGGCGGCGAGAGCTGAGCGAGAAGCGAGAGCAGGACAAGGGCGCTTGTACACATGGTGCAGCATTCCCTCATTGGGAACGAGATAGATCTCGGCACTAACGGCCGGTGTCTTTAGGGATGAAACCGGCGGTTCGAGCCCCTCACGCGGTCATAGATCCCTGATCAGTTGCGGCTTTGCCTTGTGCCTTGGGGATAGCGTGGTTCGGTGCTTGGCTCTCTCTCGGCCGGCGGGGGATGG
>PMBY01000272.1:6217-7352 GCA_003153875.1 Myxococcales bacterium
CGGGCTTCGAACGAAGGAGCAGAAGTGCCGCGAGCAGCAGAAGCGCAGCAGCCGCTGCGACGATGGCATGAAACGGCTTGATTTCTCTCCATCGTCGCACCGAAACCGTGTTGTGGCCGACCGACGGCAAAGCGGCTTGGGGCGCGCTCTCATCCGGCGGGGTTCGGGTCGCGAGAGGGCTGCCGGCCGTCTCCGGATCTGGCGCCTCGCTGTGCTCGATGTTCGCGTTGGCCGGCGAAAGGGACGACAAGAGAAATGGCTCCGGGGTCAGGTCGGCAGGCTGGCCGGATGCGGCGGACGCGAAGGCGCGGGAAAACGCTCGAATCGTGGGGAACCGATCCACCGGTCGCTTGCTCAGGGCGTGCCGCAGCTCCGTCTCCACCGCCGGCGGCAGGCCAGGCACGCTCGGTGCCAGCGGATGCGGGTCCATCTTGATGATCTGGAAGAGAAGCGCGGTGACGTCGTCAGCCACGAAGGGAGGGCGACCGAGCAGCATCTCCCATGCGATGCAGGCCAGCGCCCACTGGTCAACGCGGTGATCGACTTCGTCAACCATGCCAGTGGCCTGTTCGGGCGACATGTAGAGCGGCGTTCCCAGTGTGGAGCGCGCATTGGTCAGGCGCGTGCGCGAAGCCATCATTTTCGAGATACCGAAGTCGAGCACCTTGACGAAATCGGGCTCGCCTGGGATTTGCACCAGGAAGATGTTCCCGGGTTTGAGATCGCGGTGGACGATGCCCTGCTCGTGGGCGGCATTCAACGCCGATGCGACTTGCCTGACCACGGGGACCACGGCCTCGATGGGCATGCGACGCACGCGACGCAGGCGGTGGTCGAGATCCTCCCCTTCGAGATACTCCATCACCAGGTAGGGCTCGCCGGATTCGGCCTGGCCGAAGTCAACCACGGTCACCAGATGCGGGTGGCCGAGGTGCGAGGTGATCTCTGCCTCGCGGTGGAAGCGCGTCAGGGCCTCCTGGTTGGCGGCCAGGTCGCGCGCCATCAACTTGATGGCCACGCGCTTGTTGAGGCGAAGCTGCACAGCCTCGTACACCGCGCCCATGCCGCCCACGCCGATGAGACGCGTGATGCGGTACGCACCTTCGAGCACAGTGCCCACGCGCGCGTCGATTTG
>PMBY01000430.1:0-2878 GCA_003153875.1 Myxococcales bacterium
GCGGGGTCTTCAAAGGCAGCGGCGGGGCGGCCGGCAGTCAGATTCACTCCCAAATGTTCGTGGAAGCGCTGGCTGACGCAGTCGAAAAAGGCGGCGGTATTGGCCTGGCGCGTCTCATCGAAAACTCGCTTCCGGCTGGGAGCGATGACCTGGCCCAGGCCAACGGAGAACTTTCTGCAGAGCCTGCCCTTATTACTTCTCAAAAGCGTGTCGATCCCTCTAGCAGTAAGAGCCCCATGGGCGAAGGGGATCGGCCATGATGATCAAGAACACAACATCAGTAGGCGGGGTTGAACCCGCGGCAAGCAAACCACAAACCGAAGCGGCTGCTCCACGGCGTCAGGCAGATCGTGTGAGCACAGCGAACGCCGAGCAGGCGGCGGTTCTAGCGCGAGCGGTACAGGCCAAGATCGGCGGGTCGCATGCCGGACGCCTGGCACAGATCGAGGGCGCCATCCGCGCCGGCACCTACCAGCCCAGCGCGAGCCAATTGGCCAGCCGGCTGGTGGATGCGGCCGAGATTGATGCCCGTCTGCAAGCCATGCTGCGAGGATAGACGATGAACGAACTGGACCACGCCGCACAGATTCTCGATCACCTGCGAACGATGCTGGAGACCGAACTGGTGCAGGCGCGGGGCCAGCGGTTGTTGATCCGCGCGCTCGACACCCAGGGGTTGTTCGAACGCGCCCGCCAGCGCAGCGCTTTCAACGCGCAACTGGCGCAACTTGAGCGTGCCCTGGGCGAGGCTCTGGAATCGGCCGGTCACGCGCTCGGGCTCCAGCAGGTCACACTGGATGACCTGGGCAAGGCGGCGCCCGAGGCGGCGCAGCGCCTGGATGCTTGCATGACGGATGTGCGTGCCCTGGCCAGCGCCCTGCGCGAGATCGACGCCGTCAACCTCAAGCTGGGCGGACGCGCGCTTTCTCGGGTACGCGGCTACCTGGCGGCACTGGCTCCGCAAACCGTGGCCTACGATCGACGAGGCGCCTGTCGCCCAATGGATGATATCTCGACGGCCTGCCGGGTGGCTTAACCCATGGATCTCATCAGCCTTCTCAACAACACGGCCAACGGCCTTTCAGCCATCCAGGCCAGGGCCGCCACCACCAGCAACAACATCGCTAACGCGAACACCCCTGGCTACGCCCAACAGCAGGCCAACCTGGCCGAGGCCACCTCCAGCGCATTGGGCGGCAACCGTGGCTACATCGGCGGTGGGGTCTTCCTGCTGAACGTCACGCAGACGCGCGATCAGTTCGTCGAGTCGCAGCTTCCCACGGCCTTCTCTCAATCATCCGGCTCCACGGCCCAGTCCGATGCCTTGGCTTCGGTGTCTGTGTTCAACAACGGCGTCGACGGCAATCTGAGCGACGCCATGAGCAGCTTCTACTCTTCCCTGACAGCGCTGGCGCAGAACCCGGGTGACACCAGCCTGCGGCAGTCCGTTGTGCAATCCGCGAATTGGCTCGTCTCTTCCTTCAATCGTACTTCAGTCGCAGTGGAGCAGGCGCGCAGTGGAATCGACGCCAGCATCACCAGTACCGTTCAGCAAGTAAACTCCACTCTGGCGCAAGTGGCGCAGCTCAATCGTCGCATTTCGGTGATTGAAGCCTCGGGCGGCCAGCCCAACGATCTGTTGGACCAGCGCCACAACCTCATGGACCAAGCGGCGCAGCTCATCGGGGCCACGCAGGTGCCCGATGCCTACGGCAACATCAGCCTGGTCCTTCCCGGCGGCACCACCTTGGTCAGCTCGTCAGTGGCTGCAACCCTGACCGTACAAGGCAATGCCACCAACAAAGGCCACACCGACCTGGTGTTCACTCCGGCCGACGGATCGGCCCCATTCGTGCTCAAGCAGGCCGAGCTGGGTGGTCAGATCGGCGGTCTTCTGTCGGCGCGGGACGGTGCCCTGGGAACGGCCAGCACCGATCTCGACAACCTGGCCTTCAGCTTTGCCAAGACCATCAATGGGCAGAACCAGGCGGGCTATGACCTCAACGGAAACCGGGGAGGCGACGTGTTCACCGTCGGTGCTACTTCGGCCAACGCCGCCGCCACTATCACGCTGGACTCGGCCTTGGCCGGTGACCCGTCGCTGCTGGCCGCGGCCGGCGCGACTGCCTCGGGTCCGGGCGATGCGACCAACCTTCAAGCCATGGTCGCCACCCAGAGCGCTCTTCTCTCAAATGGGCTGGACGTGCAGAAGGGGATGGCCAAGATCGTTTCCGACTTCGGGACGGCCGCCGCCGATTCACAGAACGCCGCCACCTTCCAGAAGAGCATGCTGCAGAATCTGCAGGACTCGCGCAGCTCCGTTTCCGGCGTGTCTCTCGACGACGAAATGGTGGGCCTGTTGCAGGCGCAGCACGCCTACCAAGCCCTGGCCAAGGTCATCACGACCGCCGGGGACATGCTCGAGACACTAATCCAGTTGAAATCATAGGAGAAGCCCGTGCGCGTCACCGAAGCAATGATTTACCAGCAGACCATTGACCGGGCCAACGCTGCCCTGTCCAGGGTCGGCAAAGCCCAGGGCGAGATATCAAGTGGTCTGCGCGTCCAGGCGCCTGGTGATGACCCGCAGGCGGCTGGCCTGCTGGTTCGGCACAAGTTCGACGAGGCGCAGACAACCGCCATCCAGAACGGGGCCCAGAGTGCGGCCGACGAGCTCAACGCCGCCGACTCCGCGCTGGGCAGTGTGAGCACCGTGCTCGCCCGCGCGCAGGTGCTGGCCACCCAATTCGGCAACGACACCTACACCGCGACTGACCGGGCCACGGCGGCAAATGAAGTCGACGGTCTCTACAAGCAGGTGCTGGCCAGTCTCAATACCCGTTTTGGCGATCGCTACATTTTTGGTGGATATGTCGAC
>PMBY01000430.1:2909-9214 GCA_003153875.1 Myxococcales bacterium
CCGACGCCATTCGCGCCAGCATCACGTCTATGCAGACGGGAAACAATCAGGTATCCGCGGCGCAATCGCAAGCGGGAACATCGGTCAACATTTTCACTTCTACTGTCAATACCTGTGCCGCCCAGATCACCGACGAGAAGAAGGTCATCGGCGAGCTCGGGGATGCGGATGTCATGGACGCCTCCACGCGACTCAGCCTGGCCCAGTATGCCCTCAATGCCACGCTGACGGCCGCCTCGCAGACCCTCAACTTCTCCCTGGTCAACCTGCTCAAGTAGGGGCCAAGCAGAGGCTAGCTGGGCGACCGCAGGTCGCCCCTACCAGGGTCGTGGGCATTTCATGGCGTGTGCCGCAGGCGTCGCACCTGGTGTAGGGGCGACCGGCGGTCGCCCTACGCGCGGCCCGCGGCACGCCCTCCGCCTCCCGCGCAACGCCCACGAACACGCTCTCGCCCACGACCACGCGAGCCGCGGGCCGCGACCCGCCGGCCAGGTGNNATTCGTGTCGAACCCCTTCTCGAACACGGGCACAGTGCCCTCAGCAAACACGAAAAAGGAGTCAGAAAATGCTTTCCATCCAAACAAACATCGCAGCCTTGAGCGCCCAGAACGCCCTCACTACCACCAATAACAACCTGCAAAAGTCCATGGAGCGCCTGTCGTCAGGCTTCCGCATCAATCACGCTGCCGACGATGCGGCAGGCTTGGCCATCAGCGAGAAGATGCAGGCGCAAATCGGCGGTCTCAACCAGGCCGTGCGCAATGCCAACGACGGCGCGTCCATGATCCAGACCGCTGAAGGTGCGTTGGATCAGGTCCAGAACATGATGGTTCGTATGCGCAACCTGGCTGTGCAGGCCGCCTCTGACACCAACGGCCCCCAGGAGCGCGCTGACATCAACGTTGAAATCCAGCAGCTCAAGTCCGAAATCGACAACATTTCGCAACGGACCACCTTCAACGGCTTGAAACTTCTCACCGGTTCAATGGTAACCCAGGTTGATACCATCAACAGTAACGCAACTGCGGGCGCCGCAGTTGGAACCGGCGCAATCACCAGCGTGAGCGTCGCCGGTGCCAAGGCAGCGACAACCTACACGTTGAGTGCCAGCACCACAGCCAACACGCTGACCTTGCGTGACGCACTAACAGCCGGTACTGGCAACACCAGTACTATCGATGTCAGCGGCGGCGTGAATGCACGTAGCTCGGTTACGCTCAACTTCGCCAGCCTGGGTGTCTCGTTGACAGTGTCCAACTCGACTGGCACCGCCCTCAGCGCGGCTGACCTCGAAACCTTGGCCGCCAAGACGATCGCAACCGCGGCCGCGGGCGTTGGTCAAACTGCCAGGCTGCAGACTGGTGCAGATGCGGGCCTGTCCAACCAGACCAGCGTGGCCTTGCTCAATACCCAGCTGGCCCTCGCGACCGCCGGGACATCAATGGCCACTCTCAACACGGCAATTGGCGCTTACGACACGGCCGCGCAACTCGGGACCAATCCAACCGGCCCCTCGGACGACCAGGCGACCGCGCTCATCACCGCCATCGACGCGGCCAACGACTGGATCTCAGCCCAGCGCGCGAGCCTCGGTGCGGCGCAGAACCGATTGGGCTATGCGGCCGCCAGCTTGACGACCACGTCACAGAACGTGTCGGCAGCCAACAGCCAGATCCGCGACGTGGACGTGGCCACTGAGACCGCGAACATGTCCAAAGCACAGATCCTGATGCAGGCCGGTGTTTCGGTGTTGGCGCAGGCCAACCAAGTGCAGCAACTGGCGCTCAAGTTGCTCAATGGCTAGTCCTCAATAGGGACGGAAAGCTAGCAGCAACATGAGCTTGAACGACCGCCCTGGGGAGCTGGATGCCTGGGGCGGTCGTTCCTCTATAGATGCGATTACTTCCCACCGATGATCGTAGCTACAGGGGCCGGAATCATGAATTCCCAACGTGAATAGGATGAAGAGGACGAGTCAAACGGCAACCGGAGCAAAGCAATGAAAGCCTACCGCACCTACACCAACGCCAACGTCAGCACGGCATCAGCGCCCCGAATCATGATGACCCTGTTCGAGACAGCGCTGCGCCACATGCGCGCCGCGCAGGCCGCGTACGCGATGGGCGACTACCGCAGCGGCGGCGATGCGGCCGAGCGAGCGGCGTCCATCGTGCTGGGACTTCAGGCCACGCTCAAGCACGAGATCGCGCCCAGTCTTTGCGAACAGCTCGACGCCGTCTACAGTTTCGTGGTGGCCCGCCTGACCTTGGCCATCGGGGCCATGTCGCCCCAGTACATGGAAGAGGCCGAGCGTGTGTTTCTTCCCATCGTCGAGGCATTCAACCAGGCGGTAGCCAGTGAAGCCGCGGCTGCTGCTGTACCCGCGGTGGCGTCCGGGGGCACGGGCCGATGACGACAGCCAGCGATCCCTGGCTGACCACGCTTGCGGAAGGGGCTCGCCTCTTGCAGGCTGGCAAGGCCAAAGAAGCGGCGCAGACGCTCGCGGGCCTGCGGGCCTTGTGTGCGCCCTCGGCTCCACAGCCGTCCCAGGAAGTTGTCGCACAGGCGCGCGAATTGCTGCAGCGCTGTTTCGCCGCAGAGGCCAGCTTGCGGCAGCGTGTGGTGGAAGACCGGAGCCGCCTCGCCTCTAGCCAAAGGGCGCAGGTCTATCGCCATCCCGCTCAAGGGGCGCGCTAGAGCTGTCGATATTCGATCAAGGAGATTCCTCTCATGGCCAGCACCATCTCGACAACCGGTCCGCTGTTCCAGGCCGGTGGTCTCGCATCAGGGGTCGATACCACATCGATCGTCGACAGCATCATCACGGCCGAATCCGCGCCCATGGTGCAGGTTCAGAAGCAGCAAGCAGCCTACTCGGTCCAGATCTCCACCCTGGCCACCCTCACCGACAAACTGAAGGCGTTTCAGAGCGCGAGCGACGGACTCGCTACCTCGGGCCTGGCACCTATCACGGCTGATTCGACCTATGCGGACTTCACCGTGAGCGGCTTCGCGCCTGTTGAGGGCGACTACTCGGTTCAGGTTGCGACCTTGGCCCGCGCTGCCAAGATGCGCAGCGACCCTGTCTTGTCCGCCCAAACCGCGCTTGGCCTGACCGGCACTCTTCAATTCAGCATCGACGGTGTCACCAGTCCCAGCACGGCCATCGACATGACCGGCATGAGCCTGTCCGCTCTTGCCGAAGCCATCAACAAGCAAGTCCCGCAGGTGAGCGCAGCGGTGGTCCGCTCCGGCACCAGCTACAGCCTGTCAGTGACCCGTAACAGTACCGGCTACTCGACCACGCGGGAGGGGGCCTTGCAGGTCGTGGGCGGCGTGGGCTTGAATCTGCAAACCATCCAGCAGGCGCAAAACGCTTCACTGAAGGTGGATAACCTTCAGATCACGAGCCAAAGCAACATCATCACCGGCGCCATTCCCGGTGTGACCTTGAACCTGCGCGGACAGTCCGACATCGCCACGGACGTCAACTTCGCCCACGACACCAGCTCGTCTGCTGCGAGCATCCAGGGTTTCATCACGGCCTACAATGACGTGGTCACCGTGCTTAGCAGCCAACTGCGGCCCGATCCGAACCAAGCGGCCACCAACAACCCCCTGGCTGGTACCGATCTTCTCACCATCGAACGCTCCATGCAGAGCCTACTCTCCGCGAAGGTGAACAGCAGCGGTGTGGTGCAGACCCTGTCTGACCTGAACGTGAGCATGACGGACGACGGGACGTTGGCGCTCGACAAGCTCCCGCATGGAAACACCTTTGCCGCGGCCATTGCGGCAGACCCAACCGGCGCCAACAAGCTATTCGCCACGGCCACCACTGGCATCGGGGCACTGGTCGACGCCCTGGTCAAGCGCCAGGTCGAGACTTCGACGGTGGTGTTGCCTGGCGGTGGCAAGCTGGCGGTGGATGGGGGCTTGCAGGGCGAGACCACGCTATTGAAGAACAGCATCAGCGCCCTCGACGACACGGTCAACTACTGGCAATCCTATTTGGACAATGAGCGCACGCGGCTGACCTCCGCGTTCACCGCAATGGAGCAGACTGTGGCCACGCTCAATACCGCCAGCAACTACCTGAACGCTCTCTTCTACTCGAGCACTAACAGCGCCTACAAGACCACCAGCAACGGGTGATCCGTCCGATTCGAGGTGATCACATGGCAGTGGTCTTGCTCGAATCGGCGATCGAAGAACTTGCGGCGGCGGTTGTGATGACCGAGGCGAACGATCGGAAGTCGGTCGACACTGTTCGTCACTGCTTGCACAGGCTGCGCGAGACTGTCCACGCAGGCGACCAGTCGGACGAAGTGATTGCGCAGGCCGAGGCGTGCTTCGCTTGCGAGAAGCAGCTCGGCCCGTTGGGTGCGGACGCCGACGCTCTAGCCCTGAGTGAGCTCTCCCAGGCCGTCGGACGTTTGCAGTCATGCGCGGCCACGACCGCGAGATCACCCAAGCAGGCGTCTGCAACTTCTCCCGAGCGGGTCACGCGCGACGAGGACACAGTGGGTCTCATCGGCGAGTTCCTCAGCGAGAGCGAAGAAGGACTTGGGCGCGCGGATCAGATCCTGATGAACGTCGAGCATGAAGGTGCCAGCGCCGAGGCCGTGAACGGCCTGTTCCGGGTCTTCCACACCGTCAAGGGTGTGGCGGGCTTCCTGGAATTGACCGCAATCACCACATTGGCCCACACCACCGAAACCATGCTCGGGTGTTGCCGCGACGGCACGCTGAAGCTGGCCGACGAACGGCTGAATGTCGTGTTCGACGCCACCGCCATGGTGCGCCGGATGTTGGCCGAGTTGCGCGCGGCCGTGCAGGACAGTGCGCGGTTCGCGACCCACGAGAATCTGGAAGGACTGCTGCAGCGTTTGCGCGCGCTGAGCGAGGATGCGATTCCGGCAGTCGCGGCAACGCCGGCCGCGCCCAGTCCGACTGAGCCTGCGGTTTCTGTCTCCTGCAACAGCCACAGCCCCCCGGAAGCGACGGGGGCCAGCAAGCTGCGCGAAACCGTGAAGATCGATCTCGATCGGGTGGACCACTTGGTGGCCATGGTGGGCGAGCTGGTGGTGGTCGAGTCCATGGTGGTCAACGCGCCTGAGATCGCCAAGTCCGCTTCGGCGCGCGTGCGCAACTGCCTGTCCCAACTTACCAAGGTCACGCGCGATCTGCAGGACGTGGGTATGCGCATGCGCATGGTGCCGGTAGCGAACGTGTTCCAGAAGATGGCGCGCATGTCGCGTGACCTGGGTCACAAGAGCGGCAAGCAACTGCGTCTGGTGCTCTCGGGCGAGGCCACCGAAATGGACCGCAGCATGGTCGAGCAAATCGCCGACCCGCTGCTGCACATGATCCGCAATGCCGTGGACCATGGGCTCGAGCCGCCCGAGGAGCGGCGGCGGGCGGGCAAACCCGAGGAGGGCACGATTCGCCTATCCGCCTATCACGAGGGCGGCGGCATTGTCATCGAGTTGGCTGACAACGGCCGCGGCCTGGACCGCGACGCCATCCTGGCCAAGGCCCGCGGCCAGGGGCTGCTGGGTGCCAACGACACCCTGAGCGAGTCGGACATCGATATGCTCATCTTCGCGCCGGGTTTTTCCACTGCGAAACAGGTCACCGAGGTTTCAGGACGGGGTGTGGGCATGGACGTGGTCAAGCGCAACCTGGAGGCCATGCATGGCCGCGTGACCATCAGCACCACGCCGGGCCAGGGCACGACCTTCAAGATTGTGCTGCCGCTGACCCTGGCCATCATCGACGGGATGATGGTGGCCTGCGGCCAGGACCGCTACATCATCCCCACCCTTTCTGTTGTCGAGTCGATCCGGCCCAGCCAGGGCATGTTGCTGACTTTCGCTGGCCAGGTCGAGATGATCAACCTGCGAGGCCAGATCCTGCCCCTGGTGTACCTGGCCCGANNGTGGTCACCCAGCAGCAGGTCGTGATCAAGAGCTTGGGCCTGGGTCTGGGCCCCACTCGTTTTCTCTCCGGGGCCGCCATCCTGGCGGATGGTCGCGTCGGCCTGATCATGAATGTGGAAGAGATCGCGGGAACCGCTGTCGAGCGGTGCCCATCGACGGCCAACGACGTGGCAGGCGCGCCAGCCGTTCTGGAGGAGGGAAGAGCGTGACCAAGACGGCCCCAATAACTACCAAAGGCAAAGAGTCCCCCATTCCCAGCAATGGCGATTTGGCGGGAAAGTATATGGCGTTTCGTCTGGCCAACCAGGACTACGGCCTGGCCATTCTGCAGGTGCGGGAAATCATCGGGTTGGTGGACATCAC
>PMBY01000474.1:0-16571 GCA_003153875.1 Myxococcales bacterium
GCGTCGACGCGCGCGTCGGGAACCTTGACCACGCCCAGGTTGGTCTTGCCGCGGGCGGCGCCGTAGCCGGTTTCCGCGGACAGCCCGGTCAGGGCATTGAACACGGTTGTCTTTCCACTGCCGGGAAATCCGACCAGACCGATTTTCATTTCGGCGTCCTAGCGCGCCTTCTCTGANNGACGGTAATGGGAATCTGACGCGGTTGTGCCTGAGGCTTCTTCGGGACGACCACGTTCAGGACGCCATCGCTCATCGTGGCTTGCAGCTTTTCGCTGTCGATGCCCTCGGGCAGAGTGAAGACGCGCTCGAAGGTGCCGTATTCGCGTTCGGCGAGGTAGCTGTGCTCACTTTCTTCGTGCTTCACGGCTTCGCGCTTGCCGGCGATGCGAAGCTGGTTTGCCGTGAGCGTGATCTCCAGGTTCTCCTGCTTNNGCAGTCCAGGGCGTCCATCCCCAAAGCTCGCGCATGGCAAGCAACGGATCCCAGGCCCAGTCGTCGGTGCGGCTCCGTGTGGAACCAGTTGACGGATTCCTCACAATGAGTGTTGTCATTTTCGCTTCCTCCTCGTTTGTGCATACAGGTGATAGACACGCGTTTCCCGACGTCAAGCGCTCGGCCAGCCGTGACAAGAACCCACGCAACGAACGGGGCGCCCATCGTCCACAAGTGCTATGAGACAGCGTTGTGATTCAGGCGCTTATCTTTGACTGCGATGGAACCTTGGCTGACACCATGCCGGCCCACTACCAGGCTTGGCTGGAGGTCTTGCGGCCACACGGCATCGAGTTTTCCGAGGATCGCTTTTACGCCATGGGCGGCATGCCCACGGACAAGATCGTGGTCGAGCTGTGCGGTGAGGCGGGCAAGTGCCTCGACGTGAACGCGTTGGTACGCGAGAAGGCGATGGCATTCGAGCGCAAGATCGGCGAGGTCAGGCCCATCGCGAAGGTGGTGGAGGTGGCGCGCGCGAGTCGAGGCCAGTTGCCCATGGCCGTGGCCTCGGGCGGTCAGCGCCGCATGGTCGAGAAGACCCTCGCGCAGATCGGCGTGCTCGACTGGTTTCCCGTGGTGGTGACAGCCGAGGACACCCGCCGGCACAAACCGGAGCCTGACGTGTTCCTTGAGGCCGCGCGTCGACTGAGCGTGAGGCCCACCGCTTGCACAGTTTACGAGGACACCGACTTGGGCCTGGAAGCCGCCCGCCGCGCCGGCATGCGATGGGTGGACGTGCGGCGGATGTGAAAGCAAGAGGGGCGACCGGCGGTCGCCCCGAAAATCTACTTCGCCCCCGTTTCGATGTCCCGGGCCGCGTTGGCCACGCCTGCGCGTGCCGCCATGTAGTCGTTGACGGTGAGGAGGAAGCCTTCCAGATCTTCCTTCTTCTTGCCCTTGCGCGACCGCTTGCCACAGCTCTCCCAAGCCTGCAGCTGGCGCGCTTCCTCCTCGAAGATCAGCTTACGCGTGGTCTTCCAGGTGGGGACCGACTTCGGATTCACCTTGGCCTCTTTGTCCGCAACGCTCACCAGACCGCCACAGTCGGCGCGCACCTTGTCCATGAACGCCACTGGATCCTTCTTGAAGCACTGGTCGGCCAAGAACTCGAGCAGGGCCTGGGCATCTTTCATCTTGGCCAGACCGGGAACCGCACAGTAGAGGAATTTCTCAAAGGCCACCGCTTCCGGCGTGGGGTCCGGGGTCGAGTGCCAGGCGCTGCCGGTCTCCTGAATGAGCTGGTCAACGTCCTTGACCGAGCCGCGCTTCTTGATGTTCTCGGCATAGTCCTCCAGACCTGACTGCAACTTGGGCAAGATCTCGCGGTATTTGTCGATGGGGCCCTGAAGTTCAACCGGGGCGTCCCGCAACCCGCCGAAGGCCTGGCGCGCGCGTTCCATCTTGGGCACGCACTCGGTGGTCAGATAGTCGGAGAAGGTTTTCTGCTGGGTGAAGTAGGCCGACTCGATCTGCCGCTGGAACTGCTCGGCCTTCTGGAAATTTCCCACGTCAACCTGGCTCGCCATCACGCAGTTCCAGAACGCTCCGGTCTCGCGTTTCTCCAACTCGACGAACTTTTCGGCGTAGTTCAGTTTCTCCTGGGCGACCGCCTTGCGCCTGCGCTCCTTCATTTGCAGGTACCCTAGCGCGACCACCACGACCGCACCGATGGCAAGGACGATCATTCGGTTGCGCTTGCGAATCGCCTCACGCGCCGCCATCTGGCGCGCGTACTCATCCACGCTGTCGATGGTCGGCGGCCCGGCCGCGGCCACGGGGGCGGGCAGGGGAGTACCGCACTTGGAGCAAGTGGTGGAACTGGGAAGATTCTGGTGCCCGCATTTCTCACAGGAAACCATCGTGCTCTCCTTTTGGTTAGCGCGGCGCGTTCGGCGTCGCAGAATTAGCCCTTTTTAGCAGATTGCTTCGAAAAAACGGCCCACGATTTTAGGTAGTCGAGCGCGACCTGAAGTTGATGGTCGGTCAGGCGTTTCCGCTCTTCGGGTTTCTCGCCCTGCTCGTTGCGCAGGTGACGTTCCATGTTGCGCTCGCGGACCATCTCGGCGTCACCCCCATCGGGCGCCGGGGCCGTGGCCTCCACCACGACGTTGGGTGTGATGCCCTGGCTTTGGATGGAACGGCCGCTAGGGGTGTAGTAGCGCGAGACGGTGAGCTTGAGCCCGCAGGGCTTGGCCCCGCAGCCATCGATGGTCATCACCGTCTGCACCGAGCCTTTGCCAAAGGTCTGCGTGCCCATGACCACCGCACGCTGGTGATCTTGCAGGGCGCCGGCCACGATCTCGGCCGCCGACGCAGAGGCGCCGTCGACCAGGACCACCATGGGGAAGCCCAGCCAGGTGCCGCGCGTGTGCGCCATCTGGCGGTCCATCTCTTTGCCGCCTTTGCCCACGGTACGCACGATGAGACCCTCGGACACGAACCGGTCAGCCACTTTGACGCCCTGATCCAAAAGCCCGCCTGGGTTGTGGCGCAGATCCAAGATGAGTCCCTTGATGCCGCCCACAGAAACGCTGCGGGTCTGGATGTCCTGCAGTCCCTCCAAGACCTTGGCGTCGGTTATGGCCGAGAACAGGCGCAACTTGATGTAGCCGTAGCCGTCGTCGAGCATGCGCCACTCCACCGCCTTGACCTCGAACTTCTCGCGCCGGATCTTGAAGGTGAGCGCGCGCCCGCCGCGACTGATGACCAGCACCACCTCGCTGCCCGCCGGGCCCTGGATGCGCGCCACGGCGTCGTTCCAGTCGAGCGGCCCGGCCTCCACGCCGTCGATGCGGTCGATGACGTCGCCGGACTCGATGCCGGCGCGGAAGGCGGGCGAGCCCTCGATGGGCGACACGACCACGAAGCCCCGCTTACGCTTTTCCAAGTCGATGCCGATGCCGGTGATCTCCGCGTCGCCTTCGGTTTCCTTCTTCAGGCGGTCGTATTCCTCGGGATCCATGAAGCGCGAGTGGGGATCCAGGGCTTCGGTCAGGCCGCGCGCGGCTCCGTACATCAACTCGGTCTCAGGGACGTCCTCTACATAGTTGTTTTCGATATAGGAGAGCACCTTGGTGAAGACGCCCAGCTTGTGATACGGGTCGAAGCGTCCTGCGCGACTGGGTCGACTGACCACCATGCCGCCGGCAAAGGCACACAGCCCGGCCAAAGCGAAGAGCAGGATTCGGGATCGGGGAAGCAGATGGTGCCGCATGGGCGGGGATTATGGCACGATTGGAAGGAAGTCAGTGCGTGCTACTGGTAGCGCAGCACCACGGTCTCGGCCGAGGGTCGCGAGCGAAGCCCGGTGATGGCCAGTCGGGTGCCGGTCTCGTGCCGCACATTGGATCGGCCAGCCAAGAAACCGTCGACGGTGGCCAGTTCCTTTATGGTCAGCGGGTCGGTGTGGTAGTGCATGGGAACCGTCACCAGACGCGGGCGAATCTGGTCGACGACCTCGGTGGCCTTGTGCGCGTCCACGGTCCACACGCCGCCCACCGGAACCAGCACCACATCGACTGATCCAATGGCAGAGATCTGCTCGTCGGTCAGGATGTGGCCCAGATCGCCCAGGTGCGCGATGCGCACGCCACCCACTTCGAACACGAACACCGTGTTCAGGCCGATCTCGGCGCCCTTCTTGTTGTCATGGTACACGCCGACCGAGCGGATGGAGATGTCCTTGACCTTCTCGTCGATTTTCATCCAGCCCTTCTTGTCGGGCGTCAGCCCGCGCAGAATCTTGGGCTTGCCGCGCACCAGGGCCACGTTGTTGTGGTCCGGGTGCTCATGGCTGACCGTGACTGCGTCGGCGTGCAGGTCAGCCGGCGGCAGGTAGCCGATGTTGCTGGGAATCGGATCCATCACCACGCGGGTTCCGCTCGCGCTTTCCAGCAGAAAACACGACTGGCCGTACCAGGTCAGGTAGGCCGCCGGGCGTGGCGCTGCGTGAGCCACCCAAA
This sequence comes from Myxococcales bacterium, assembly GCA_003153875.1. The sequence continues at coordinate 4,455 of PMBY01000474.1, forward strand.
ATGATCCCGCAACCAGCAAGGCAGCGCCGGCCAGCAAGGCCAGCACAAGACGTCGCGGGGATTTCCTCATGGACCCACGTTAGCCGCGGGTACCGGTCCCTGCAAGGCAATGCCGGTGAATCTGGGATGCGGAGCAGGGGACCGGAGCAGGCGCCCGTGCGCGGCGAGCGCATGGGCACCTCTGTACCCTAGGCCCACAACCGGCTAACATCCCATCTGTTTTCCCTCGGGTATGGGGGACATGGTTGACAGATGGGGCGTTATCGGACATCTCGGAGACGTGATGACACGTGGAGAAAAGCGGGTTTGTTCGTCCTATGCACCAAGGGAGCGCCTGACGCCATAGCACCATGAAAATCAGCCACGTCACCACGTACTGGCCAACCGCCAGCTTCGGTCACACGCACTACACCGAGAACCTGATGCGGGGTATGCGCGTCCACCAGCCGGAGAAGCACTACATTCTTGCGGCCCATCCGGCGGCTGCGGCGGACACGGAAGAATACCAGTGCATCCCCTGCTACCGAATCGACCAGGACTACGTCGAGGGCATCACAGCGGCGGCGAAGCAGGTGCAGCCCGATGTGGCGATCATTCAGTACTCGCCCGATTTCTTAGGGGACGACAACCGGCTGCCCCGGCTGGTCGCCAACCTCAAGAAGCTCGGCATCCATCCCGTGGTCAACAGCCACTCCATCTATCAAGAGAAGCAGAAGGTGGGCTTTCTGCCTGGCCGCACGGCCGCCGATCTGGATCGGGCGCTGGCCGAGCACGCGTCCCTGATGACGGTGCACTCGCGGCGCATGCAGCGCGATCTCTTGGCGCGCGGGATTCGCCCGGAACAGGTTGTGGTGCTTCCCCATGGCAGCAAGTCCATGGAGCAAAGCGACAGCGGCGAGAGCCGGCGCAAACTCGGCATTCCGGCCCATGCGAAAGTCGTCCTGTTCTTTGGCTTCATTTGGCTGGGCAAAGGGATTGATTTCCTGCTTGAGGTATTCGCCAAGGTGTCCCGGCGGGTTCCCGAGGCCTTCCTGTACATTGGAGGACACACCCGGCATCGGCGCTATTCGGCCTACGTTTCCTATCTCAAGGCGCGTGCCTGGTGGCTGGGGGTCGGCGGGCGCTGCAGTTTTTGGGGCGGGTTCGTGCCCGAGGACATGGTTCCCGTCATGTACTCGGCCGCTGACGTGGTGGCCATGCCCTACCGCCAGGACTACAGCTCAGTCAGCGGGGTCGTGCACCAGACCTGCGGGATGGGCAAGTTGATGCTCTGTTCGCGCATCTCGAAATTCGATGAGGTAGAAGAGAGCATCGATCCGGCTCTCACCGCCGCACAGGACGATGTGGATGCCTGGACCGAAATCCTGGTGCGCCTATTGACCGACGTCGCATGGGCCGCCGAGATGAAGCGGAAGATCAAAGCCTTCGGGGAGGCAACCAGCTGGTCCAACGTGGGCAAGATGCACCTTGAGGCCTATGCGCGGCTCATGGGAGGAAAGTAGGGCATGCTTATTCGCGGCAAAGCGCCACTGCGCGTCAGCTTCTCGGGCGGCGGTTCCGATGTTTCGCCCTACTGTGATGAATACGGCGGCTGCGTGCTGTCAACCACCATTGGCATGTACGCAATGGGCTCGCTTTCGATCCGCGACGACAAGCAGGTCAAGATCTTCTCAGTCGATTACGACGAACTGGTCCACTACGAGCTGGGCCACGAGATCAACGAGGGTGACAAGCTCAGCTTTCTCTGTTCAGTGGTCAAACGACTGAACCCACCGCGCGGTCTCAACCTCTACTTGCATTGCGACGCCCCGCCCGGAACCGGACTGGGCTCGTCGGGAACCATTTCGGCCCTCATCGTGGGCCTCATCAACCATGCCTTTAACTTCATGCTCACGAAGTACGAAATGGCGCGCATTGCCTATCAAATCGAGCACGATGACCTGGGGCGGGCCGTGGGGCGACAGGACCACTATGCGGCGGTCTTCGGCGGCATGAATTTCATGGAATTTGGAAGCGGCGACCCGGTCGTGGTTCCCCTGCGGGTGGAGCCGTGGATTCTGGAAGAGCTCGGCTACCACCTGCAGATGTTCTACACGCGCAAGAAGCGCGATTCGACCGATATCGTGGCTTCGCAGGTGAAGTTCTATGAAGAGAAGCGCCCCTCCACAATGGACGCCCTGGCTGAAATGAAGGCGCTGACCCGGAAGATGATGGGCTCGCTTCTGCAGGGCAAGCTGAAGGACTTCGGGCAGTTTCTGCACGAGGCCTGGCTACAAAAGCAGCGCATGAATCCGGGTACGGTGAATCCGTACCTGAGCGAGATCTACCAGGAGGCCCGCCGCAGCGGAGCGGTTGGCGGAAAATTGCTGGGCGCTGGCGGCGGCGGATTTTTCCTGTTCTTTACCCCCTTCACCAAGAAGGGGAAGGTGGCCGAGGCCCTGGTCAAGCTGGGCGCCCAGCCCACTCCTTTGGTTTTCGACTTCAACGGGATGCAAACCTGGCAGGTTTCGGAGCAAGACCTGAGCGAGGAAGCCAGCGGGATCTTTTCCGGATGAAGGCGGAGCGGTTGCACGAGCGTGCGTTGATTCTGGCCGGAGGCCTGGGAACCAGACTGCAGAACCTAATTCCCGATCGCCCGAAAGTGCTGGCCCCCATCGCGGGCACGCCGTTTCTCGACATTCTGGTCAGGCACCTGGCCGACTGTGGAATTGGCCGTTTGGTTCTGCTCTTGGGATCGCGGCACGAACAGGTCGAGGATCACGTAAGGGCCTGCCAGCGGAACGCAACCTGGCCTTCGCATGTGGAGGTCGTATTCTCCATCGAGCCGGCGCCTCTGGGCACAGGCGGGGCGGTCAAGTGGGCTGAACGATTTTGTGACAAGACGTTCTTCCTGCTCAACGGGGACACCTACTTCGATTTTGATGCAAAGACTCTGCTGCAACGACACCGGACCGCCGGAACCATCGTCACATTGTCCGCGGCCACTGTCAGCGATGCAGGCCGCTACGGAAGTCTGGATGTGACGCCCGACGGGCGAGTCGCAAGATTCCGCGAGAAGGACGCTTGCGGTGGCGCTGGGCTGATCAATGCCGGGGTCTATGTAATGGAGCCAGGCGTGCTGGCCCACATTATCGCGGGCCGGCCGGTGTCTCTGGAATCGGAGGTGTTTCCTGCTCTCCTGGCAGGGGGGCAGGGGATGGCCGTTTCCGCACAAGATGGTTCTTTCTTCGACATTGGTACGCCGTCGAGCTATCAGGAGTTCGTCGAATTCTGCCAGGGCCGTCGCCTTTCGCCTCCGGACGGGGGAAAGTGAGTCATGGGAAACTTTGAGAAACTGCTCGAAGATTCTGTCGCCGCCAGCGTGGAGCTGAAACAGCGGATGGTTGCGCTGTTGACTGCGCCCATCCGGTGCGCCGCGGACCTGTTGGTGCAGGCCTATGCACAGGGGAACAAGGCGATCTTCTTCGGCAATGGCGGCAGTGCCGCGGACGCCCAGCACCTGGCAGCGGAGATGGAGTGCCGCTTCGGGTTCGAGCGTCCGCCTCTGCCGGCTTTGGCCCTGCACGCGAACACCTCGACGTTGACGGCCATCGCGAATGACTACCAGTATGAGATGGTGTTTGCGCGCCTGCTGCGCGCGCACGCGCGGCCAGGCGATGTGGCGGTGGCTCTGACCACCAGTGGGACTTCGAAGAACGTTCTGGCTGCTGCCCGCATCAAGGCAGAACTGGGGATCAAGTTGATTGCCCTGACAGGAGAAAACGGCAGGGCCCTGGCGCCCTTCGCCGATTGCGTGATTGCCGTTCCATCGTCGGCAACCCCGCGCATTCAAGAAGCCCACATCACCATCGGGCACGTCTTGTGCGAATGGGTGGAGAGGAGCATTTTTCGGTCGGAGGCTGGCTAGATTGCGTCCAGGACTCCTGCTCGACCGGGACGGCGTGATCAACGAGGAGAGCCACTATCTTCACGACCCAAAGGATCTGGTCATGATCCCCGGCGCGGACAAAGCCATTGCCGCAATCAACCAATGCCATATCCCAGTGGCGGTTGTGAGCAATCAAGCCGGGATCGGACGGGGTCTGTACGGCGTCGAGGCCTACCATGCCGTCAACCGCGCCATTGCCGACCACCTCGCACGGGTGGGCGCACGCATTGACGCCTGGTACTTCTGTCCCCACGCACCCCAGGACGCGTGTCTGTGCCGGAAGCCGCTGCCGGGAATGCTGATCCAGGCTGCCGAGGATCTGGGGTTCGATCTGTGCAATACGATTCTGGTCGGGGACAAAGAGAGCGACTTGGCAGCCGCACGGGCGGCGGGCTGCCGTGCGGCCTTGGTGCGCACAGGATACGGGCAGCGGGTTGAAAAGGATCTGCTTGCCGAGGGCAAGACTGGCTTGTTCGACTGCTGTTGCGATTCGCTTTTGGCCACGCTTCCCTTCTTGAAAGCAGCGCTGACGATGCAGCAGTGACGGAATCAGAATAAAGAAGGGCCAACGCGCGGTATGCTTGCCCTGATGTCCGAGGGTGACGAGAACCCCAGCCAGCCCAGCCAGCTCCGCGATGCGGAGATCGCGCCTGCGCGCAAGCCCCTNNAACCGCGTGCGCCAGTATTTCCAGCCAGCCTCGGGCGACACCCGGGATTTCGTGCCGCTTCTGGAGAGCGTGGTGGCGGACATCGAAACCGTGGTGACCAGCAACGAGAAGGAAGCGCTCTTGCTGGAGAACACGCTCATCAAGCGCCAGCAACCGCGCTTCAACGTCAAGCTGACCGANNGCGTGGTACTTCGGCCCTTACCACTCGGCCGGCGCGTGCCGGGAAGCCCTGCGCGTGGTCAACCGCCACTTTCGATTGCGCACATGCACCAACCACGTCCTGCACCACCGCAGCCGCCCCTGTCTGCAGTGTCAGATCAACCGGTGTCTCGGCCCTTGCTGCGTGCCGGTTTCATCGGACGACTACGCCGAGCAGGTGCGCGACGTGCGCCTGTTCTTGCAGGGCAAGAGCGACGAACTTCTGGCCGGGCTGCGCGCGCGCATGCAGGAAGCCGCACGACAGACCCAGTTCGAGCGCGCCAGCATCGTGCGCGACCAGATCCAGGCGCTGGAGAGCGTCTTGCAGTCACAGCGGGTGGTTTCGGCGGATCCGCTCGACCAGGACGTCATCGGCTTTCACCGTGAGGGCATTGCGCTCGAAGTGGTGGTGCTGTCCGTGCGGCAGGGCAAGATGATCGGGAGCCGCGCCTTTTCCTTCGCGCGGCAGGAATTCCCGGACGCCGAGATCTTGTCGAGCTTCCTCGGGCTGCACTACGACCTTGTGCCGGTGCCGCCCGACGAGGTGCTTTTGCCGTTCGCTATCGCCGACGCTGATGTCAAGGCCGAGTGGCTGAGCGACCGGCGTGGCAAGAAGGCCGAGATCCTGGTGCCGGCGCGCGGGCCCCGGCACGATCTGGTGGAGCTGGCGCGCAAGAACGCGGCTGCCAGCTTCGCCAGCCGGCGCAACGCGCGCGACGACGCCCAGGCCACCTTGGGTCGGCTGCAGCGGCGGTTGGGCCTGCCCCGACTTCCGCGCGTGATCGAGTGCTACGACATCTCGCACATTCAAGGCGCCGAGACAGTCGCGTCGCTGGTGGTGTTTGTGGATGGCCAGCCGGATAAATCGCGCTACCGCACCTACAAGATCCGGCAGGCCGAGAGCCCCGACGATTTTGCCTGCATGTACGAGGTGCTGTCGCGCCGGTTCCGTCGCGCGCGCGAAAGTATGCAGCAGGAAGAACGACTGGATTCCTGGCGTCTTCCGGATCTGCTGGTCGTGGACGGAGGCAAGGGACAACTGGGAGTGGCCCTGGCAGCGGCGCGCGACACCGGCATCGATGTGCGGCCCGGTGCAGGCCTGCCCATCGTCGCTCTGGCCAAGGAACGCGACACGACGGCGCCGGCTCAGGCGCCGCGCGCGCCTGGCACCGACGAAAAGCCAGCCGCGGCCGCGCCGGCCGGGCCACAACCGGATCGGGTGTTCTTGCCACAGGCCAAGGACGCGATTCCCATTCGGGCCAATAGCGCGGAGATGTTCGTGCTGCAGCGCTTGCGCGACGAGGCCCATCGCTTTGCCGTGACCTTTCATCGCAGCCAGCGCAAGAAGCGCACCATCCATTCGGAGCTGTCCCGAGTTTCCGGCATCGGGCCCGCGCGCCAGCGCGAGTTACTGCGCCATTTCGGCAGTCTGAAGAAAGTCCGCGAAGCTTCGCTCGAGGATCTGATGGCCGTGCCGGGCATCACGCACAAGACGGCCAGCGCCATCCACGACTACTTCGCCGCCCATGGGTAGGGGCGACCTGCGGTCGCCCATCCCGTGGTCGCCCGCTATTGCTGCAGAGTGGTGCTACACCACAGGCGATCATCGCAGTAGGGGTAGAGAGGCGAACCGCAAGGTGAATTGCCCGGATCAGAGCCTTGATACAGGATGGCCTGGGCGTCGCGTGGGCCGGCGTCGCCGGTGGTGCTCTTCCCGTCGGCGGAGTTGACTTCCATGTCGAACTTGATTTGAGACCCGGCCGTGGGCGGCGTGCCCGGCCAAGGCAGCTTGAGCTCCACCGTGTAGCCGGTGCTATCTGTGCCAGCCCAGAACAGGCTGGGGTCAAGGGGAGTCTGGCTGCCGTTGACGCCCGAGGCCTGGGATTTCACGGCCAGGGGCGGGCTGAGGATCACATGCATGGCCTTGCCGGAATCCTGGGCGGTTCCACCTGAAAGGCCCGAGGTGGTCGAGGTGAAGAGCAGCTCGACGGCGTCAGCGTTGTAGATGGTGTCGGCACTGGTCGCCGCCACGAACTTCGAATCGATCACGTGGATGAAGGCATGGATGCCAAACGAGTCCCAGGCCACGCGGGCCTGCGCGCGCTCGGGGTAGTTGCTGGTGCCGGAGTTGTACACCACCACGCGTCCCCCATTGCTGGCAGCGTTGTTGAAGTTGAGTTCAAACGAAGGCACGTCGCAGAACTCGGCGTCGTTCCCATCCAGAACCTGGGCGCCAGAGAATGGCGGCAAGGCCGTGCAGGGCGTGGCGGTTGCAGTCGTGCAGCCTGCTTGCGCGGTGTCAGGGGTACTTCCAGCATCGGCCGGGAGCGTGGTGCAGGAGTCACCCGACGCGTTGGCGACACACAGACCAGCCGAGCAGCAGCCGGCGGTACAGGAGTCGCCAGCGCAACACGATTCACCCACCCCGCCACATTGAGTGCAGACCCCGTTCGAGCATTGGCTGCTCGAATCGGTGCAAGACGGATCGCCTCGGCAGCAAGGAAGGCCCAAAGAGCCGCAAGCAACACAGTTTCCCCCGCTGCACACGCCGCTGCCCAGGCACTGGTCGCCCGGACAGCAGGCCTGGCCGGTATTGCCGCAGTTCTGGGAAGAGCTGGTGCCGGTTTCGGTGTTCCCGCCGGTGGCAGTGTCCCCGCCGGTCGCGGTGCTGCCGCCGGTCGCGATGTTCCCGCCGGCGGTGTCCCCGCCGCTGATCGCCCCGCCCGGGTTTGGGGCTGCAGGCGATCGGGCCGGACGACAATTTGCGACGACTAATGCAAGGAAAAGCGAAAGCAAGAAATCGGCGCGGTGGTGCTGCATGCGAGACATGGAAACCCTCCGTGGTGGCTCAAGCTTCGGCCACTTTGCGCAGTCTACACCGTCGAGTGATCGACTGGCAGCACTTGTGAGCCGACGATCGGCTCCGCTAGCCAAATTGTTCGAGGTAGGTCGTCGTGGAGGCCGGCGTCAAGGTGATCTGCGAGGCGACTGGTTCCAGGTCGGCGGGGACTTGCTGGATGCGCGGAGCCACGATCTCCAGCCGCCGAAAAGCCGACGAGGCCAGCCACTCTTGGATAATTTCATTGACCTCAGCATCGCTCATGCTGCAGCCAATGGCCACCAGCAGGTCCACCTGTTCCAAGTTGGCGCGGAAGTACTCCAAGAACCGTCGCTGCATGAGCTGCGGATAGGGATCGGTCAGCCGCGTGGCGCTGGCCAGCAGCGTGCGGCGCAGAACCTGTCGCTCGCTGTTCTGATCGATGAAGGGAATTTGGTTGGTCACCGACAGGGGATCGGGAGCCAGGCCGGCATCCAGCAATCCTTCGTTGGCGATCTGCAGGGCATCGATGATGGCGTCGAAGCTCTGCGCCTCGGGCTTCAGCTTGAGCAGGTTCTGGCTGTCGCCCAGGGCGAAGACATCAAGGGCACCGCGGAGCTTGAGCAAGTTGATGCCGGGTGTGCCTGGCGGAAAGAAAGGCAACGCTGCGTCGGCCAGCTCTTCTTCGCAGAGCACATCCGCGCGCAGGGTGGAGACGATGGTGCCCGGGCCTCTGCGACAGGGCAGGCTGATGGTGCGCGCCGGGAATCCGCAAGTGACGGGAATGCCGAAGTGGGCGGCCAGGCATTCGACCAGGACGTCGTGATTCACCGAGAAAATCCAAAGAGGCGCGTTGTCTCTGGCCAGGGCCACCAGGCCTGCGAAGTAGGGAAGACCATCTTGAAACACGCTCCGGTGCGATACCTGGCGGCGGTACAGGGCGAGGGACACGACCTGGGCCAGCCAGGCATACAGGCTGTGGTAGCTCGGGCCACGCGCATCGCCCGCGCCCTCGATGTATTGCGCCTCCCATTCGCCCAGCAGCGCTTCGTAGTCGAAGTCAGAGGATTCCAAGCGTCGCGACAGATCGTCGATGACCTCGTCGGGATGACCGAAGCCTCGGCTGCGCCAGGCGGAGTTGATCTTGCGCAGCGATGTTGGTGTCAGCCAGGCGACGAGCTCGGCGTTCAGCTCCTCGCGCAGGGGCATCCCCAGTTCGCGTGATGCGCCAGCGCCAAGAAGAAGTGCCGTCAACACTGGTCAGCGTCCCCCTGCTAACTAGAATTCTAAGAGGCGGGTTGAGTCAAGCGGTCACTGCGAGTCAGTAGGAAGCCGACCAAGCCGCCCCCAAAGTGCGCGTACATGTCAATTCCGGGCACGAACGAGAGCGCCACGTTGATGACCAGCACCAGCAGCAGGCGCTGGCGCAAGCCGCGTGCAATGAGTCGGGGTAGCACCCGCCGTCGGCCGAGCACGAGCGCCAGGGTTGCACCCATGAGGCCCCAGATGGCGCCTGAAGCGCCCACGCTGTAGGAAGGCAGCCCGCCCATGGCCACGCGCAATCCGCCTGCAACCGCCGTGGCCAAGCCGCCCCCGAGCGCCGACGCGCAGTACACCGCCAGGTAGCGCCGTCCGCCTAGCAGGGCTTCGAGAAAACTGCCCAGGCTGTACAGCGCGAACATGTTGACCAGCAGGTGGGTGGTGTTTGCGTGCAAGAAGGCGTAGGTGAAAATCCGCCAGACTTCGCCTCGCCACACCTCGCGCGAGCCGTTGCTGAGCCAGGCTTTCAGCGTCTGGCCTTGCAGGCCCGAGCCCTCCAAGAAAGCGAAGACCAGAAAGCAGACTGCGATGAGGCCAAAGGTCAGGCGAGGGAAACGCTTCGACACGGATTGGGCAAACGCGGCGGCTTCGACGCGCTCGCTGCGGCCGCGCTCGATGAGATCGGGAACTTCCTCCGGGGTCAGCGCCTGGGCCTGGCCCAGCCGCGCGACGGCCGACTCCAGGGGTGCCAGCCGCCGTCCCGCCACCCGCAGCAGCCGCCCGTCGTCGCTGAGTTGGTATACGCCCAGGTGGTTCTGATTGGGCGCCTCGCGGTCCGCGTCCGCCAGGGCCGCTTGCGCCTCGGCGCCGCCGCCGACCGCTAGCACGAAGAGCAAGCCGGCCTGGTGCGCGCCCAGAACCCGGTCCACGGCAGCACGAAAATCGACGGGGTTGGAACCGGCATAGTCGAGAACGACCAAGCCCTTGCCCTCGTCGGGCCACTCGAGCACGGCCAAGCGATCCTGGACCGCCACCAAGGTGGCCCGATCGCGGGCGTGGCCGGCGTCCGGCTTGGCGAGAGCGGCGAGCAAACGATCGCGCAGATTCGCCGGCGGAACTGGGGCGGTTGGGTCCAAGATGGTGCAGTCTAGTCCCACCTGCCGAGAATGCGTAGCTGGTTGCGCGAAGCGGGCGGGGTGCCTCTGTACCCCAAGTCCGCGGCCCAGTACAATCGCGCTTGCCTGCCTCGGGCATAAGGATCTCATGCGTGCGAGCTTGTCTCTCAATCTTGCGTGGTCGCTTCCCGACATGGGCTTCGGCGTGAGCCGGCCGGCCAGGCTCGGCGCGCTCTTCCTGTGCCTGGTGGGCTGGACGAACTGCAAGAGCAACACCCCGGGAAGTGGCACCTCAGGCGGCGCTGGTGCTGGAGGCAGCGCTTCGGGCGGTCTTGCTTCTGGCGGAAGCGTGGCGGGCACTGGCGGCGCACTAGCCAGCGGGACAGGCGGCTCTGCCACGGGCGGCAACCAGATGGGTGGGAATTCCGGCCAAGATTCTGGAACCGGAGGGGCCGCCGTAGGTGGCAGCGGGGCGGGCGGCGACGGAAGTGCTGCCGCCTCCGCGCGTGATGGTGGAGTCGATAGCGCCGCGCAAGGCGGAACAGCTGGTGGGACCACGGGCGTCGGCGGAACTGGCGACGGAACTACTGGTGTCGGCGGGACCGGGGGGAGTGGCGGCGGCGGAAGCGCGGCCGGCGGTGGCGGCGCTGGCGGCGGAAGCGTGGTGGGCGGCAGCGCTGCTGGCAGCGCAACCATCGGCGTTGGCGGGACCGGCGGCAGCAAAGCCGGCAGTGGCGGGACCGGGGCGAGCGGCGGCGGAAGCGCGACCGGCGGTAGCGGCAGGGGCGGAAGCCTGATAGGCGGCGGGGGCGCCGCGGGCGGCGTGGCCGGCAGTGGTGGGTCTGCAGCTGGCGTGCTGTACGAGGGCCTGCAATGGGCCGACACATCGGGGAATCCCATCCAGGCCCATGGCGGCGGCGTCATCAAGGTTGGCGGGGACTACTACTGGTTTGGCGAAAATCGAAATCCCGATGGCACGTTCTTCGCGGTGTCTTGTTACCGATCGGCCGATCTCGTCAATTGGGAATTCCGCAACAACGTGCTGACCCAGAAATCGGCTGTTGAACTGAATCGAGCCAACATCGAACGACCCAAAGTCATCTACAACGCGACCACGGGCCAGTATGTGATGTGGATGCACTGGGAAAACGGGACCGACTACAGTGCCTCGCGCGCCGCAGTCGCCAGTTCAAGTTCCGTCGACGGAAGCTACACGTACCTGGGCAGCGCCCGTCCCATGGTGGGCACCGGCGTGGTTGACCACGGTATTGCGGGCTACCAGTCGCGGGACGCGACCCTCTTCGTCGACACCGACGGCCAGGCCTATTTCATTTCCGCTTCCAACGAGAACTACGACCTCAACCTCTACCGGCTGAAGAGCGACTATCTCAGCATCGGTGCGCTGGCAGCCGTGCTCTTCCCCGGTGGCCACCGCGAGGCTCCCGCCCTGTGGAAGCGCAATGGCGTCTACTTCCTGTTGACCTCGGCCGCCACTGGCTGGTCGCCCAACCAGGCCGCATACGCAACCTCGTCCTCACTGACCAGTGGATGGAGCGCATGGACCAACGTGGGCGACGCGACGACGTTCTATTCGCAGTCCACCTTCGTCTTGCCGGTCGCAGGCGTTTCGGGCACCGCCTGCCTCTATATGGGTGATCGCTGGGCCGGGGCCTGGAGCGGGCCGGTCAATGGTTCGACCTACATCTTCTTGCCCATCTCCTTTCCCACGAACACGTCGATGACCATGACCTGGAACAACACCGTGACCATCGATGCCGCGGCCGGGACCATCACGGGCGCCACCAACCGCTTCAAGTTCGTGAACAAAGGCAGCGGCAAGGCCATGGCCATCCAGAATGCCTCGACCGCTGACAGCGCGGCCGCCGTGCAGGTCGCCTACAGCGGCGGCAACGAGCAGCGCTGGATCCTCAACTACGACGCCGCCGGTTTCTTCAATCTAACCAATCTCAATAGCTCGCGCGTGCTCGACGTGCTTTCAGGCGCCACCGCCGACGGTGCGTCCATTGTCCAGTTCACCAGCAATGGCGGAGACAACCAGAAATGGCGCGTGGTCGACAAGGGCGGAGGCACCTATCAACTGGTCAACAAGAAGAGCAGCAAGCTGGCCGA
>PMBY01000474.1:16672-21788 GCA_003153875.1 Myxococcales bacterium
CGGTAGATCGGGTCGTGCATCAGTGTATACAGACGATTGTTATTCGGGATGGTGGTCGTGTAGACGCGCAACTCGTTGCCGCAGGTGAGGACGGTCTCTTCACGCCAATCGCCGAAGAGGTCTGCGTTGAGGCCCGGCGTGTTCTTTGAGCCGTTGTTGCCCGAGCAGCCACTGGCGGACAGACCATTGAACGTTGCCCCGTCTTGCGGCTCGCGCAGCAGATCAGCGCCCCACCAGATGGCAAAGTTCTGGGAACTCGGCTTGCTGCCTGCACTCTTGTGGTTCACGTCCCACGGCCCGCCCACGCCGGACCAGAACTGCCAGCCTTTGGTGTTGGTAATTGGTGCCGCACAACCGCGTCCGACGTCACTTGTGCCTTTGTCCGTCCAGTAGACTTCTCCGGTCTTGGCATTATGGAAATCTGCGCCTATTTGTCCATTGCTGACCACCTGTTCGTGGACCATGTACACTTGAAGACCGCCCCTCACCGGGTCAAAGGCCCCCATGTGGAAGGCATCCCCGTGTCGTAGACCGGTGGAATAGAGTCCTACGCCGTCGTGGTCTATTACAGACTGGCCCATCACTATTTCGTCAAATCCGTCGTCGTCCACATCTCCTTGACGAATGCTGTGGGCCCCCTGGCTTTGATATCCCTGTGAACTCTGATACTTCTTGCCGTCCTTGCCAACGCCGCCGGTGACGGTATCGAACAGCCAGCGCTCGGTCAGTTTGCCGCCGCGCCAGTCGAGTGCCCAGCAGGCGGTTCGCCAGTAGTAGCCGCGGCAGGGGACCACGCTCGGCCGCTCTCCATCGATGTAGACAACAGAGGCCGTGAACCGGTCGACGAAGTTTCCGTTGGTGTCGTCGCCCCAACCCATGTCATTGGCATCAGCGATGCCGGCGACAGCGCCCCAGACGCCAGGCGCGCCTCGCAGCGGCTTGTACTCGACTGTGACGAGTTCCGCGCCGGTCTTGCCGTTGAAGATGGTGTACCACTCGGGCCCGGTCAGGATCTTGCCGTCGGCATTCACCAGGTTGACGGAATTGTCGGCGCCAACCGCCGGGCCTGTCTTCAAGAAACTGCCCGTGCCGTCCTTGGTGCCCGGCGCGGTCTTGATGGCGACTTCGGCGATTCCATCACCGTCGAGGTCGTACACCATGAACTGCGTGTAGTGGGCACCCTCGCGGATGTTGACGCCCACTTCGATTCTCCACATGAATTTGCCGGCGAGCGTGTAGGCGGCGAGTTTAGTCGAGCCACTGACTCCGGGATACGCATTGTCCTTGGGAGCCTTTTCCTCTTTGACCACGATCTCGTACAGGCCGTCACCGTCGAGATCGCCGGTGCTGGCGTCACCCGCCGTGTATCCAGAGGAGTTCTGCAGGGGGATAGAAATGTAATTCTGCGCCATGACGTGTTCCACAGCGCTGGCCGCCTGCTCCTGGCCGCCGACAACCGCCTTGACCGAATAGTCAGTGGTACCGCCGGCGGTGTCCTGGTAGTTGGTCGCATTGGTGATCGGAGACGCATTCAGCTTAGTCGTGCCTCTGTACACGTTGAATGCGATATCGGAACCCGCTTCGGTCCCGAACAACCTCCAGCTCAAGAAATAGCCGCTCCCGGACTTGACGGCCACTAGACCGCGGGTGAGTTTTTCCATGTATCGCCCGGCGCCCGGGTTCGGTGTTCCACCGATGGGCGTGGCGCCACCCGTGGTCGTCACACCACCTGAGCTGGTCGCGCCGCCTGGGCTAGTTGCACCGCCGGACTTGGTTGCNNACCACCTGTCTCGACCGTACTGCTCGTGATAGTCCCGCCGCCTTCGGTCGTGGAACCGCCGACCGGGATACTACCGCCGGTATCAGCCACGCTACCACCGGTTGGCGTGGTAGCGCCCGCCGTCGGGGTAGGCGAGCCACCGGTCGCATTTCCGCCTAGGGCGGTGGTGCCAGCTGAACCCGGCGTCCCCCCGGTCGAAACTGAGGACCCACCGGAGGAACTGCAGCCTTGCAACAAGATGATGGCGCCGCCGAGGAGCAGAGCCGTACACCCTCGCACTAGAACCTGTTTCGCGTTCTGGGTCCTGCTTCGCATGGCATCCTCCGTGATGGTCGTTCGTCGGCATCCTAGGCAATGCGCGCTTCAATTGCCAGCAGGGCAGCGACCCTGATCCTCCACAGGGCTCACGCATCTGCCGCAACAAAGAGGAGAGGAGCGGGTTTGAGCGGTGCGAGAGAGGGTTCAGGTCTGATACGATTGTTGTTTGACGAAGGTAGTCAATGCTGCGCTTGCAAATAGGCCCAGCTCTGCTCCCAGGGGGCAGCCGCGATTCCCTCGCGCTTCGCTTTCTGTGCCGCTAGGATCTTCTGACCAACCCGGCGGAGGCGCTCGACGCCGCGATCGCGGCGGCCCTCGCGCCGCGATAGGGTGGAAGGCTCTGGCGCTTAAAGCGAATCGCGTCAGCGGACGATGATCAGGTCGGGGTACACCCTTGACCAACGACCCGCCACAAGCTGCCCGATCGCGCATTGTCACCGTGGGCGGTGGCAAGGGCGGTGTGGGCAAGAGCATCGTCGCGCTCAACCTGGCGGCCGCGCTGGCCCAGCAGGGCAAGCGCGTGGTGATCGCCGACATGGATCTGGGCACCGCCAACCAGCACCTGCTGCTCGGTCTGAGCGACCCGGGCCCGGGACTGCAGGCCCTGCTCGACAGGTCGGTGGAGGAAGCAAAGGACTGCCTGACCGAGACCCCGGTGCCCAACCTGCGCCTGCTGGCCGGGACCAGCGCCGTGCTGGGCGCCGCCAACATCACGCACGCTGAGAAGGTGCGCCTGTTGCAGAAACTGCGCGCCCTGGAGGCTGACATCGTGATTATCGATGTGGGCGCCGGCGTGGGCTACAACATGCTCGACTTCTTCGGCCTGGGCTCACGCAAGCTGCTGGTCACCACGCCCCAGGTCACCGCCATTCACGACGCCTACTCGTTTCTCAAGGGCGCGGTGTTGCGCGTCTTGCACCACAACGCGGACAAGGCCATCGAGGCGGCCCTGCTGGAACCGGCCGAGGCGAGTTCGCGGGGTGAGAAGGTGGTGGAGATTCTGGCCCGCCTGCGCGACGTCCGGCCGGAGCTGGCCGACAAGGTGTTCGCGGAGCTTGCTCGCTTTGGCGCCTGCCTGGTGGGCAACCAGGTGATGAACCGCGCGCACGCCGGCGTTTTTCGTGCGGTGGCGCAGACCATGCGCGGCTACCTGGGTCTGGAAGTTCCCGTGCTCGGCTGTCTGCGTTCCTCGACCGCGATCCACGAGTCCGTCAACCGTCGACGTCCGCTGGCCCTCGACCCCGACAGCGAAGATGCGGCCGCTTTTCGCGAGCTGGCCCGAGCCCTGCTGGCGATCCTGCCGGCCGCCGAGGACGATTTCGAGATCACCGAGGACGAAACCGCCCCGGGCGAATCATCTGCCGCTGCGGCTGCGCCTGTCGCCGCGAAGCCAGAAGCCGCAACGGCGTCGTCAGCGACTGTCGTGCCGCCCCTTCCTGTCGCTGCCAAGCCGGCGTCGCGTGCCGTGCGTGGCAAGCCGCCGCGTGTACCCAAAGAAGCAAGCCGCAGCGACGAGCAGCCGCGACTGCCCGGCCTCACCCCGCGACCGGCGCGTTCGCACTAGCCCGCATTGTCGAACCGCCTCTACTTGAATACCGACAGGGCTTCCCGCCGCACGGTGCGAAGGTCGTCCCACAGTTCCATCAAGGTTGTTTCATTCAAGCCCGCCCGGGTTCCATCCGGGGATTGCGCCAGCTTCTTCACGTGTTCCGAATCCGCGTCGTGGCGTTGCTGCAACAGCCAGTCCACCTCGTCAGCGATGCGCAGCAGATCGACAGACATGGCAAAGAGAGCAGACCGTGTCTGGGCAACTTTCGGCTGATGGTGGCAAGCGACGATCTGCGGGATGGGCTGGGGCAGCCTCCACGACAACAGCACTTGGCCGCCGAGAATGGCGTGGTCGTATCCCCATTGCGCTTGCTCCTTCAGGTGAAGGGTGTTGGGCGCCAGGTTTTCCCCGGCCAGAGCCGCATAGTCCTCGTCGCCTGTCTGGATGAGGAGCAACTTGCCAATGTCGTGCAGCAGGCCCGCCAGGAACACCTTGGGGGACGCGCGACCCAGACGAAACGCCAGCTCGCGCGCCACCGCTGCGGTACCCGCCGAGTGGTCGCGAATGCTTTGTCCGACTCCGCCCAGATCCTTGAAGAAGGTCATGGCGGACATGGCCATGGCCAGATCGCCCACATTGGTCGCACCGATGCGCACGATGGCCTTGCTCACTGAGCTGCAAGGCTCGTAGGTCCGGTAGGCTGCAGAGTTCGCCACCCGCATGATCCGTGCGGCCAGGGCCGGATCGGCCTCGATCAATTCCCTGACTCTGTCGAGTTTGAAGTCAGGACGGGAAACGCAATCGACCAGTTCTTGCACGACCGCCGAAAAGGGCCGGATGCCCTCGAATACGGCCATCTTCGCTGCCACGCTTTGGGCAGCGCGCAGATCCGTTTCGCTGGGCGTGGCTCCGTCCAGCCAAAGCTCGGCCATCCCCCGCAGTTTCGTTGACGTCAGAACAGTGCCGTCCACGTGGCATTTGTCGGCACCTGGCGGGCAAAGGTTAAGCCCCTTTCGGTCCTCCCAACGCGAAACGCCAACGATTGCGCTGATCGCCGCATCGGGGGGCCCACGAAGCCACAGATTCGTTCATGGCCCGCCGCGTTCCGACAAAGCAATCTAGATGAGCCGCGCCTGTCAGCAGAAGCCACTGCCCTAGAATCTGGCCTGGAATCTGTCCTGGCATAGATCGCTCAATCTAGAAGGACTAGCTTCGAGGTATGCGTCCATCAGTCTTGACCGTGATCAGGCCATGCGATAGTTTGGCGTGGCTAGCTGTATGCGGTAGCCGCCTGCAACAAGCCGCGAACATTCTCATGGTCCGCGCGCTCAAAGGGAGAATGTCATGATTCAATTCGCTCGAAAACCAGGAATTGGCTGCTTTTCATTGGCCTTGATGTTGGCGATTGGCATTCCGCGCTTGGCGTCTGCCCAGGCCACCGCCGACGCAGTCTTGATAAAGACCTTCGA
>PMBY01000067.1 GCA_003153875.1 Myxococcales bacterium
TAGCCGTCCATGCCCGGCAAGCCGATATCGCACAAAACCACGTCGGGACGGAATGAGCGAGCCTTCTCGAGGCCTTCCTGCCCGCTGTAAGCCACCCCCACCTCGTGCGAACCCATCTCCAAGGCCTCACGCAGGCTTTCCGCCGCGTCGAGATTGTCTTCGATGATCAAAACGCGCCGGCAAACTCGCGGCCCCCGCACGCGGCCGGCCGGCCTTGCCAGCGCAGCTTCAGTGTCGAGTGGCAGTCGCACGACAAAGGCTGCTCCCTTGCCCAGCCCGTCGCTTTGGGCCTGGATGCTGCCTCCGTGCATCTCGACCAAGCCCTTGATCAAAGCCAGCCCCAGGCCCAGCCCTCCTTTGTTGCGATCCAAAGACTGATCGGCTTGCATGAACGGTTGAAACAGGCGCGCGACTGTTTCGGGCGCCATGCCCACGCCGTTGTCGACCACGCGAACCACGGCCTCGCCGTCCTCGGACGCGACGGAAATGTGGGCGTGTCCTCCGTGGGGTGTGAACTTCGCGGCGTTCTGCAGAAGGTTTCCGATCATCTGGGCGACCCGGGTTGCGTCGGCATCGACCGGCACGGGGGCCGGCGCCAGATCGCATGACAGCCGCACCTCGTTGCGCTCGAAGAAGCTGCGGTGGTCCTCTACCGCACGATGGACGAGCTGGTTGAGGTCAAGACGCTGCTTCTGCAAGCAAATCTTGTTGCGCGTGATGCGGGTCACGTCGAGCAGGTCGTCGACCAGGTTCGACAGTTGCGTGGCCTGGCGCTCGATCACCCCAAGGGCGCGGCGGGCTTGCTCCCCACCAGGAGTGGCACGGTTGAGGATGTAGAGGCTGTTCTTGATGGGCGCCAGGGGGTTGCGCAGCTCGTGNNTGCGCCGATCGGCCTCGAGCAACTGCACGTTGGCATCAATCAGCAACTGCCTCTGGCGATAGAGCTGCAGGAACACATTCACCTTGCTGGCCAGGATGCGGGGGTCGAGCGGCTTGACCAGGAAGTCCACCGCGCCCGACTCGTAGCCTTTGAACACGCGATCTCCATCGTGGAGTCCGGCGGTCACGAAAATGATGGGGATCTCGCGGGTGCGCTCCACGTTGCGCATCAGCTCCGCCAGCGCAAAGCCATCCAGCTCGGGCATCTGGACGTCGATGAGGGCCAGCGCCACCTCGTGCTCAAGCAGGAGTTCGAGGGCACGCTTGCCCGACTCGGCCTTGAGAATCTGAGCGTCGCTGCGCCGGAGCAAGCCCTCGAGCGCCAGGAGATTTTCCGGGCGGTCGTCAACCAGGAGGAGCTTGGGCAGATCGCTCATTTTGCGCCTCGATCTCCTAAAGTGTGCCACGCCGATAGCTGCTGCACCCACTGGGAGATCCCTTTGGCAGACAACCGGGGCGCGTTCGGGCAAAGGGCGAGCGCCGCCTTGGGCATCGCGCCCTGTGCGGCTTCGTCGGGGTCTTGGACGGCCACCAAACCACCGGCCTCGTGAATAGCGCGCAGTCCTTGCGCACCGTCGGGGTTGGCTCCCGAGACAAGCACCCCCGCGCAACGCGGACCCAAGACATCGGCCGCAGACTGGAAGAGCACGTCGACCGACGGGCGCGAGAAATTCACCGGCTCATCGACAGACAGGGCAAAGCACGGCCCAGGGTCGATGAGCAGGTGATAGTCCGGCGGCGCCAGGTACACCGTGGCAGGCGCCAGAGGCTCCTTGTCGAGCGGCTCGCGCAGGGCAAGCCGGCACTTCCCGTGCAGGGCCCCTGCCAGCGCGCTGGGTCTGCTCCTGGGCAGATGGATGACTACAACAAGGGGCGTGGCGAAGTCGGCTGCAAGCGCCCCCAACACGAGGGAGACAACCTCGATCGCGCCGGCCGAGCCGCCAATAAGAACGGCCTGCGGCGCCTGGCGTTCGCTGGCTGGGCTGAGCGGGCTCATCGTGTCCCCTTCATCGCCTCTGGTAGATCCTCTCCTCGCGCACGAATTCCGAGAATTCCGCGGCGTGGATCGAGAAAGCGAGCGTCTCTTGCGCTCCCAGCCCGAGAAAGCCTTTGCGACAGAGCGAGTCCCGGAACAGGGCGACGGCCCGGTCTTGCAAGACGCGGTCGAAGTAGATGAGAACGTTGCGACAGGTGATGAGCTGAACCTCGGCGAAGACGCTGTCGGTGGCGAGACTGTGGTCGGAGAAGAGCACGCCCTGGCGCAGGCTCTTGTCGAAAACCGCCGCGTTGTAGCCGGCGGTGAAGTAGTCGGCCAGCGAGGCGCGGCCGCCAGAGTCGCCATAGGCTTTGCTGAACCCGGCAATCCGGTCGAGCGCATAGATGCCGGCCTCGGCCTGGTGCAAGGCCTCGGGGTTGATGTCGGTCGCGTACATCAGCGTGCGATCGAGCAGCCCCTCCTCGCGGAGCAGAATCGCCAACGAGTAGGCCTCCTCACCACTGCTGCAACCCGCGACCCAAATCTTGAGTGACGGGTAGGTGCGCAACAACGGCACCACGTGTTGCCGAAGCGCCAGGAAGTA
>PMBY01000014.1 GCA_003153875.1 Myxococcales bacterium
CAGGAGCCGGATCCCTACACCGGACAGCTCGACAAGAACTTCGGCAATCCCGACTTGAAGGCCGAGCGGGCCATTCACTATTCGGCGGGTGTCGAGTGGAAGCCGCGCGAACACATCAATCTGGACGTGACCGGCTTCTACAAAGACCTGAGTCACTGGATCAGCACCACCACGGCGACCAGGCCCGACGGGACGCCTGTGCGCTTTGACAACAACGGCGCCGGGCGGGTGTACGGCATGGAAGTGGTGGCGCGCCACGAGCTGACCAGCAAGTTCACAGGCTGGCTCGCCTACACCCTGTCGCGCGCCACCAGGCGTGACTCAGGCAGCACGACCTACCGTCTTTTCGAGTACGACCAGACGCACATCCTGACGGTTTTCGGTACCTACGAGTTGCCGCGCAACTGGCGGATTGGCTCGCGCTTCCGCTTGGTCAGCGGCGATCCCACCACGCCGGTCACGGGAGCGGTCTACAATGCCTCGACTCTTCGGTTCAATCCGATTTTCGGCGCGAAATACTCCGACCGCTTGCCACCTTTCGCGCAACTCGATCTGCGGGTGGACAAGCGCTGGATTTTCAACCGCTGGATGCTGAACGCGTATCTCGACCTGCAGAACGTGTTCAATCGCGCCAACCCGGAGGCCATGCAGTACAACTACGACTACACCAAGAAGCAGGTGCGCGAGGGACTTCCCCTTTATCCCATCATTGGATTGCGGGGTGAATTCTAATGCGTCGTCAATGGATGCTTGGTCTGGCTGCGCTGGTCGTCCTGGCTGGCGGCAGCGCGCGTCCGGCGCGAGCCCAGACCCTGGAAACGCCGCGCGCGCGCCAGGGCTACTGGATCGGGGTCGGTGTGCTCAACGTGGATTCGCACCTCAACGAGGAGGGGAAGAACCGCGGTTCTTACACCGGCAATGCCTTCAGCTTCCGCGTCGGGCAACTTCTGACCGAGCGCCTTGGCCTGGGCCTGCTGGTCGAAACGGGTGGGGTCAAAAAGGGCACCGACCAGGGAAACATCATCGGGCTGACCCTGGAAGGGAGCGCTACGCTTTGGCGCGGCCTATCCGCGCACACTGGATTGGGACTGGGCGTGGTGTATGTGACCGATCAGAGCAGCCTGGACAAGACCATGCGCGGTGGCTATGGCTCAAANNCCTACACCTTCTTCATGGGGTTGCAGGTGCTGTGGTGGTCGGGCCTACCTCGTCAGATGCTGCTCCTGCCCGAGGAGTAGCGCGTTTTCTGCGCGGCAGGGTTCCCGCGCGCCGGCGCTTAAGCTTTGCGGCCGAGGTGCCGAAAGTTTTTGCGTGGGCGGCACTTTCTTAACGGCACTGAGGCAACTGCGGGACGACCTTCGCGCCAAGCGACGGGAAGCCCGGTCGACATTCAAGTAGAGGCGTTTCGATGCTCGAGCCATGGATCATCAACGAAATCGTTCGACGCGAACAAGATCGTCGACGCGGTGATCGTCCACGGCTCGAACTTCCCCTTTCCGACCCACAGTGGCCGGGCGAGGGCGATCCTGGAATGGATCATGACGAGCGGGGCCACTCGGTGCCCGAGCGCGGCGTGATCATCATGAAGATGTGATTTCCCTGCACGAGATCTAGCCGGTGGACGAGTTCAGCAGGTTCTGCATCCCGTCGTAATCGAAGAGGTCCGCCATCCGGCTAAGCTCGGTGGCTAGGTTCGGATCCGTGAGCCGAAGAATCTCGATGAGAACGACAATCTCGTCGTAGCGCGCGGCGATCACGGCCTGGCGCAGTCGATTCAGCACGTCCTGAGGAAGTGCGCGCAGAGCCTCTCCGGCCAGTGATTGCTTCTTCACCTCGGCGTCGGCTTTGGCCTCCGGCTCGTGCCCATCAGCCGGTTTGGTGTCGCCACTGTCCAGCACTTCGCGAACTTTCTTGGTGAGATCCGCCGCACTGAACGGCTTGCCAATGAAGTGGGTGCCCGGGGCAAGTGTGCCGTGGTGAAGAATGGCGTCGTCGGCGAAGCCCGACATGTAGATCACTTTGATCCCTGGACGCGCCAGCAGCAAGCGCTCGGCCAGCGCCCTGCCGCTCATCTGTGGCATCACGACATCGGTCAACAGCAGGTGGACCTTGTCCTGGTATGCTTGGCAGGTCAGCAGCGCGTCGCTCGCGGTCGCCGCTGTCAGCACGGTGTAGCCGGCCTCGCGGAGGATCCGTTTGGCAACATTGCGCACGGCTTCCTCGTCCTCGACCAAGAGAATGGTCTCAGTTCCGGTTGGCGGGGTCTGGATGGCCGCGAGTCTGCTGGCAGTCACCGTCATCTTGGCCGAGAGCTCCCGCGGCAGATAGATCTTGAACGTGGTCCCCTGGCCGGGCTCGCTGTACACCCAGATGTTGCCGCCGCTTTGCTTGACGATGCCGTACACCGTGGAAAGCCCAAGGCCGGTTCCCCTGCCTTTCTCCTTGGTGGTGAAGAACGGCTCGAAGATCCGCGCCTGGGTCGCAGCATCCATGCCGCAACCCGTGTCGCTGACCGCGAAGTGGACATAGGGCCCGGGCTTCACGGCCACGTGGCGTGCCGCATACTCCTCGTCGAGCTCCACGTTGCAGGTCTCGATGGTCAGCTTGCCCCCGTTGGGCATGGCGTCGCGGGCGTTGACCACCAGGTTCATCAGCACCTGCTCGATCTGGCCCGGGTCGGCCCACACCATGCCGAGGTCAGGCGCTAGCACCTGGAGATAGTCAATGTCTTCGCCGAGGATCCGTCGGAGCATCTTCTCGACCCCAGCGGCGATCTGATTCAGGTTCAGACTCACGGGCTGCAACACCTGCTTGCGACTGAAGGCCAGGATCTGCCGGGTCAGGGCCACCGCACGCTCGCCGGCCTTCTTCACCTGCAAGAGCTCTTCCCGGACGTGGTCATTCTCCCGCACCCCGGCCATGGCGAAGTCCGTGCAGCACAGGATCACGGAAAGCAAGTTGTTGAAGTCGTGCGCGATGCCGCCCGCCAGGCGGCCGACGGATTCCAATCTCTGCGACAAGCGAAGCTGCTGTTCGAGCTCCTCGCGCTTGGCCTCGGCCCGCTTGCGTGCGGTGATATCCCTGAAGTACCACACCCGACCAAAGTACTTCCCGCCTGCCCCGACCATCGGTGCCGAGTAGCGGTCAAGCGTCCTGCCGTCGTTCAGAGCGATTTCGTCCTGACTGGTTTCGTTGCGATTTGCGTAGAGGTACTTCACCTTGCTGAGGAACTCCTCAGGAGCTACCAGCCTATCCAGCGCCGATTGCTGGGCTCGTTCATCGGAGCCGGACTCGATGATGTCGGAAGGAATGCCGCACATCGTGGCGAACCGCCGATTGGAAGATACTATCTTGCCGTCCACATCCACCACGAGGATGCCGTCGATGGACGCTTCCTGTTGGGTGGACAGGATGAGATTTCTGAATCTCAGTTCATCTTCCGCTCGCTTGCGTGCGGTGACGTCGACATGTTCGGCCTGGTAACAGACCAGGTTGCCGCTGGCGTCCCTAATCTCCCGCGCCGACACCAGCACCACCAACCGGCTCCCGTCGCGTCGGACGACGGGCACTTCCCTCGGTTCCATGACCCCCTTTTCGGCAAGGATGCGCATCACCTCGGTGCGATCTTCGGGGTTTGCATAGAGCTGATCCCCGATATCGCGGACCGCGTCCATCATCTCCATCGGGGTCGAATAGCTATACATGCGCGCATACGCCTGATTCACGCGAATCAGGCGTCCGTCGGGCGAAGCCTGTGAGATTCCCATGATGGCGTTGTCAAACAGGCTGCGGTACTCCGCCTCGCTGCGCCGAAGCTTCTCCTCGGCCTGCTTGCGCTCCAGCCGCACGCGCTGTCGCTCCATCGCGCTTCGAACCGCGGGGCCCAGTCGTTTGACATGCTCCTTGATGACGTAGTCCCACGCCCCGGCCTTCATGCACTCGACAGCCGTGTCTTCGTTCATCGAGCCCGTGACCATGATGAAGGGCACGTCTGGGCAACGCTCCAGCGCGAGCTTGAGCGCGGCCAGGCCATCGAACTGGGGCATCTTGAAATCGGAAACGATGAGCCCGGGGCGGTACTCATTCAAAGCCGCGAGATACTCTTCGCGGGTCTCGACTCGTCGGAACTCGCACGAGCCCAGGGCCTTGCGGACCTCCCGTTCGCTAAGCTCGGCGTCCGTCGGCAGATCCTCGACGATCAGGACACGAATGGTCTCACTCACGCAGTTCCCTCCCATACGCATCGATCCGTTGCCGAAACCCTCTCAGCCCGGAGCACTTCGGGCGGCCCGGCGGCCATATTGCCTCGTCCCGCGAAGCGGGCGAGGGCGTGGCGAAGCCGCCGGGGCAGAAGGGCGGCCGCTTTCAAGCTGACCACGTCGATCTGTTTCCGAAACCCTCTCCCCAAAGGGGAGAGGGCTGGGTGAGGGGTTCGCCAGGTCAGAAGGGAGCGCGGTTCTAAGTCCACTGGACGCCGACGGACCCTCACCCGCCGACGCGGACGTCGGCGGCCTCTCCCCGTCGGGGAGAGGCACGGATCCGCCCCACACAAGATGTGCTCTTTGGCACCCATGCAGCTCCCTCGTCCCGTTCGCCAGCAGCCCTTCACTTCGGNNAGGCTACTCACCGCCTCGGCAAAGGCGTCGAAATCGACTGGCTTCACCACGTAGCTGTTGGCTCCCAGAGCATAGGCGGTTTTGATGTCCGGGTCCTCGCGTGAAGAGGTCACGATGACCACGGGTATGGCGCGAGTTTTCTCGTCCTGCTTGAGAGCGCGCAGGACTTCCAGGCCGCTCACCTTGGGAAGCTTCAGGTCGAGCAGCACAACCTTGGGCGGATGACCGACGTCTCGTGTCGCATACTTGCCGCGACAGAGAAGGAAATCCAGCGCCTCGGCGCCGTCCTCGACGGTAATCAGCCGGTTGGCCAGGTTGTGTTTCTTCAGCGCCCTGATGGTCAACTCCGCGTCCTGCGGGTTGTCCTCGACCAGCAAGATGTCTACGGCATCCGTATCAGTCATGGTCACGCTCCTCTTTGTTGAAGGGCAAAGTAAAAAGTTGCGCCCTTGTCGATCTCGCCCTCGGCCCAGACACGTCCGCCGTGGCGACGAATCACGCGCTGGACTAGGGCCAGGCCCACGCCAGTGCCTTCGAACTCTTTGCTGCTGTGCAGGCGCTGGAACACGCCGAAAAGCTTGCCCACGTATTGCATATCAAAGCCGGCACCGTCGTCCCGCACGGCATAGACGCTCTCGCCCTGATTTTGCTGTGTGCTCACCTTGATGACGGCCCGTTCCCGTTTGGATGAGAACTTGATGGCGTTCGCGAGCAGGTTCATCCACACCTGGCGCATCAGCGTAGGGTCCACGAGCGCCGGTGGCAGGACGCCGACCTGGAAGTCGATGCGCGCCCGGCTCTCCGGCGTGGTCAGCTCGTGGAAGACCGAATTTGCCATGGTCTCCATGTCGGTCCGGGAGAGGCTCATTTCGGCCCGTCCCAGGCGGGAGAATGCCAGGAGATCGTCGATCAGCCGGCCCATCTTCGCCGTGTTCTCGCGGATGATCGAACACACGCGCTGCCCTTCCATATCCAACTGTGGCGCATAGTCACCCGTCAGAATGCGCGTGAAGCCATCAATGGCCCGCAGCGGTGCCCGCAGATCGTGGGAGACAGAGTAGGAGAAGGCTTCCAGCTCCTTGTTGGATTCTTCGAGCTGGGCGGTTCGATCGCGGACGCGCTGTTCGAGACTTACGTTCAACAGGCGGATCTCATCTTCCGCCCGCTTACGTTCGGTGACGTCGCGGGAATACACCGAGACGCCAATGATCTCGTTTGCACTGGTGCGGATCGGAGAATGAGAAATCTCGAAATAGCGACGAGAGCGGACCTCGTCACCGGAGAATGCCGATTCGACAAATGTTTCGCCTTGCAAGGCGCGGTCGAGGTTCTTCCGCGCAAGCTGCCAATCCTCGGGCACCGACTGGTATTCAGCCAGACTGGCCCCGATCTGGATGTCGACGCCATAAAGCGCCTTCATGGTGGCGGCGTGGCCGTCGTTGAACGTTGTGTAGCGGTACTCGCGATCGAGCGAAAAGACAGAGGAATCGGTGCTCTGCAAAATCGCGCGCAGAATGGCATATTGGTCCCGCAGCGCGTTCTCGGCCTGAGTGCGCTCGGTGATGTCGAGACAGGTGCCGACCAGCCGCAGTGGCTTGCCTCCTTCGTCAACGAAGACGCGGCCCCTGGCGATGACGTCGCGCCAGCCACCGTCGCTGAGTCTGACGCGATAGTCGGTGTCGTAGGGTCGATCCTGCTTCAATGCGTCCGCGACATCCCGCTGTACGCGCTCCCGGTCGTCGGGATGCAGCCGCTCGACGAACTGCGAGAACCGGGAAAGCCCTTCCGGGGCAACGTCGAACAGCCGGTAGAACTCCTCGGAGCCGGTGATCTGGTCATTGCGGGCGTCCCACTCCCAGTTGCCCAGATGCGCTGCACGTTGAGCCTCCTCCAGCCGATCCCGGGCATCCTTCAGGGACTGTTCCACTCGCTTGCGAGCGGTAATGTCCTCGAATAAGCCGAGCACCGCGGTCACCTGTCCCCCATCGTCACTGACCGGTGCCTTTATCGTGTGGACCCAGTACTCCTTTCCCTGGGCGAGGTATTTCTCCTCAAGGTCTTTGACCCGCCCCGATTCCATGACCGCTCGGTCGTCCGCCCGATACTTTTCGGCCAGTTCGGTCGGGTAAGAAGCGAAGTCGTCTTTGCCCACGAGTTGATCGGGTCTGCAGCCGAGGCTGGCAGCGTAGGGCTGGTTGACTGCGAGGTAAACGCCATTGCGATCCTTGAGAAAGAGCTGCTGCGGGATGCTCTCGACGATGGTTCGATTGAAGGCCTCGCTCTCTTTCAGCGCCTTCTGCGCCGCGCGCTCCTTGGTCTGGTCGCGAAACACGAGAACCACGCCGGTGGTCCCGCCCTTTTCGTTGCGGATCGGCGCACCACTGTCGGCGATGGGGCTCTCTTTGCCGTCCTTGCCAATCAGCAGGCTGTGGTTGGCCAGCCCGACCACGTGTCCCTCGCGCAGCACGCGTGCAACCGGGCTCTCCACCACAGCATGGGTCTCTTCGTTGACGATACGGAAGACCTCGTCCAACGGCCTTCCGCTGGCCTGGGACTCGGTCCAACCCGTGAGCTTCTCGGCCACCGGGTTCATCTGCTTCACCCGGCTGCCCTGGTCCGTGGCGATCACCGCGTCGCCGATGCTGTACAGTGTGGCGCGATAGCGCTCCTCGCCCTCGCGCAAGGCAGCCTCGGCCCGCCTGCGCCAGCCAAGCACCAGCATGAAGGCCACTGCCCAGAAGCCCAGGATCACAGCGATCACGGTCGTGCCCGTGCGGCGGATTTCTTGCCGGTAGCCGGCCAGCGCCTCTTGCTGGTCTACCTTGACCACGATTCCCCAGGGCGCGCGATCGAGCCGGATCGTCGCGGCGAACACCGGCTCACCCCGGTAGTCCACGAAGGCACCGAATCCCTCGTGTCCCTCGACAGCCGCCAGCGCAGCGAACCCCATGACGTTCGCTGGCCGCCTGAAGGTCACAGGGGGGGCGGAGTTGTGGCGCAAGGGGCTCAGGAAGACGATGTCGTCGCCCTCGCGTCGCACGAGCACGGTCTCGGCAGACTCCGCAGCGATGGGACGCATGGCCAGGTAGGGATAGAGCCACTTGCTCGGATCGGCTTCGAGCAGGACAACCCCACCGCCTGTTCGGGACGCGGTGTCGGCCCCTACCCGAGCGAGAAATACCACCGCGACTCTCCCGTCTGCATATCGGTGGAAATCGACTATCGTCTTTCCCTGCGCCAGGACCTCGGCAGCGGCTTGCAGGTCAGACCGCTCGAGCTGAGCAGCCGCGCCCACCCCGACGACGATGCGCAGGTTGGCGTCGAGGAGCACGAAGCGGTGGTAGCCGCGCATACGGGCGAACCGCTCCGCGACCTCGCGCAGGTGCGCCGCCGCGTCCGCGGCGCGGCTCGCGGTGAGAGTCCCCTCGCCGTCGGGAATCGCAGCACGTGGGGGGGGGTAGGCGGCCAGGATCTCGGCGTCGGCCATCCCGACAGCGACCCAGTGGTCCAGGGTCATCTTGCGCAGATCGGCCCGCACCACCAGTTCCTGCTGCCACGCCCTGATCGCCGCCGCCCGCCGCCCGGGCACGTGGGCCAAGAAAAAATACAGGCACGCACCGGCCAGCGAGGCCGCGCACAGAGCATAGAGGCCCAGGGACAGGGGCAAACCCCACCGCGTACTGCTGCCACCGTTCCCGTCGGCCGAGCGATCCTGTCTCACCTTGTCTCCTGTCCAGGCACTATTCCTCTCTATTCACGGCCGACAACTAAGCCGGCCTGCGACTGAGTAAGCCAACAAGCATGCGCGCCTTCACCAATAGGCACAAGTGGACTGGTGGCTTTCCGAGGTAGGGGGAAGAGGGCACGCGGGGGGGCCGGGGCGACCGCAGGTTGCCCCTACATGGGAACGCTCCCTTTCTGGGGTTGCCGATTGACGTCAGCCACGTACTTGTACTCGTTCTTGGCCACGGCGAGCGTGGTGCTCAAGGCCTGTTTCAAGTCGGCGCTGGCCTTTTCCCTCTGGTCGGGGTGGGCGAACCGCGACCTTGCTTGCCAGGGTCAAGCAGATGCAGCGCGACGGCGAAGAGCTGA
>PMBY01000449.1 GCA_003153875.1 Myxococcales bacterium
TCATCGCCGGCCTGGGCCAGGGTGATGATGGCGTAGAAGATGGCCGAGGTGCCGGAGGCCAGTGCCACCGAGGCCGCACCGCCCTCGAGCTGGGTGATCCTTTGCTCGAGGATGTCGGTCGTGGGGTTCATCAACCGCGTGTAGATGTTGCCCAGCTCCTTCAAGGCGAACAGGTTGGCCGCGTGTTCCGTGTTCTTGAACAGATACGAGCTTGTTCGGTATACGGGAACTCCGCGAGAAAGGGTGGCATCGGGAACCTGTCCCGCGTGCAGTGCCAAGGTTTCGAAGCGGTAGGGTTTGGAGCTCATGGAACACGTCCTTTCGTGTCTACGGTGGGCTTGCTGGGTTGCTTAAGGAGAGTCTGACGGGGCTGCCGTTTGTTGTCAAGACCGATGTTCGCCACACAAGACAGCGGCGAAACGCGCCTTTGACGCGGGGGCTTCCGCGCGGTCCGGAGTCTCACCACAGAGGGCCCAGAGGCCACGGAGGCCGGATGGAAAGTGTTCCAGGTCCGGTTCCGAACCCTTCCTTCCGATCTGTCTCCGTGCTCTCGATGCTCTCTGTGGTGAAATCCGGTGTGCTACTTCGCTCGCTTGACGCTGACCCGGAAGCTTGGGCCCTCGGGCGTGACGGCGAGAATCTGGTGGCCCTGCTCGGTGAAGCTGGCGGGCACGTTTTCGGTCGGGGCGCCGGCGTCGAGCAGCACATCCAGCGTCTCGCCCGCAGCGACCCTCTCCAGCGCGATCTTGGCCTTCACGAAATTCATCGGACAGGCCACGCCGCGTAGGTCGGCGACCGGGGCGGCTGGCGTCTGAGCCAGCGCTGGCTCTGTTTTGGCGATCGGGACCAGACGAAACTGGAGATTGGCGTCCAATGAAGCGAACAGGTCGAGCACGCGCTGGTGGAAAACGCGGGCTCTTTCCAGCAAGTCGTCCAGGTTATCCCGATCTCCGAGACGCCAGTCGAGGGCGGCGGCGAGCAGTTGTTCGGTTTCAGGGGCGACCCATCCTGGCGTGATCAGGTGCTGCGAGACCGCGTCGGACACCTCACGGTCCTTGCGCGCTTCGATGCCAAAAAGCGGCAGCAAGGCGCGGGCGGTTGCGGTGATGGCGCGGTGGACAGTGGAACTGCGCTCAGGACCAGTCGCCGATCGTTGAGCCTCGGCCAGGGCATCGGCCGCGTCTTCAAGGTCGACACGAACCACATCAAGAACGCCAGCGCCGCACTCACCGGGTCCGCGACCAGCCAAAGAGAAGGGTTCGCCGCCTCCCACGTCGACATAGAAATCCTCGGGCACCTGGTCTGGCATTTGGGCGTAGCGCGCAACCAACGGGCGCAGCGCCTCGACGCTGGCAAGGCCCTTGGCGTAGATTTCGGCCACAAGGTCGGGAACCAGCCTGGCGGGAACCGCACCCAGTCGCTCGCCGAACTTGACGTGGTTTTCTTCAGGGCGTCCGTCAGCCAGGACTTCGTAAAGCGGCATGAGTCGGCCGTTGTGTCGTCGGGCGCGCCCTTCAAAGCCGAGAGCCGCGATGACGTGATTGCCGCAAGCATTCGGGCAGCCACTTAGGCGAATGACTTCGGGACCAACGGCGGTGTCGACGGAACCAAGGCGCTGCTCCAAAGCTTCTGCGAGAGCCGGGGAGAGACACAGGCCCAACTTGCAGGTGGAGGCCCCGGCACAGGCGACGATCTTGGGCTTTCGGGGTCTGCCAGGGATATCGAGTTCGGCGATGGCCGCGCGAGCCGCCGCCACACGCTCGGCCGGGATGCCAAATACCAGCAGGTCCTGTTGCTGGGTCGCCGCTACGAGGCCGTCGCCCAGGTCGCGTGCGATGTGGGCGACCTTGGTGAGATCGGCTCCAGGAATTCGCCCGTTCTGCATCTGCACGTGCAGCGTGAAGCGCGTTGGATCTCGCTCCGCCAGAAAGCCAGTGGGCACGGGCGCGTCGATTGCGCCGGCACTTCCGGTGAACGACGCCGGAATCGTTCGCGGCGTGGGAACAACCTCGGCTAAGCCTTCGCGCTCGACCGCAGCGCGTTCTTTGCGGTACTCGTCGACAAACGCCTCGTGGCCCAGTCTGCGCAGCACGTAGCGCAGGCGAGCCTGGTGCCTGTTGGCGCGATCGCCCAGGCGATCGAAGAGGCGCTGAACGGCCTCGGCCACCAGGAAGATCTGCGCCGGTTCGATGAAGTCCTCAATCAACACCGCTGCCGCTGCCTGTGGTCCCAGCCCGCCACCCGCATAGGCGGCGAAGCCCTGGCGGCCGTCGCGCTCGTGAGCGAAGAAGCCCAGATCGTTCACCGAGGCAAAGGCGCAGTCGTCGCTGCAGCCCGAAAAGGCGATCTTGTACTTGCGGGGCAGACTGAACGAGCGAGGGTTTTGCAGCAGGTACTCGGCAGTGGCGATGGCGTGCGGGGCCACGTCGAATGCGGCCTTGGGGCAAACCGAGGCACGCGGGCACGCAGTGACGTTGCGAACCGTGTTGCCGCCGCCACCACGCGCGCTGAGGCCGACTTCGAGTAATTTCTCCTGCACCGCCACGGTGGATTCCAGCGTCAGATCGTGAATCTGGATGTCCTGGCGAGTGGTGACGTGCAAGACGCCGTTGCCGTACTGACCGCCCAATCGGGCGATGCGCTCAAGCTGGTGCGGCAGGACCAGGCCGGCCCCCAAGCGCACGCGCACCATGAAGCGGCCTGCCTCGCGATGCTCGTACACGCCCATGGGCACGCGGAAAGCGCGAAAGGCAGCGGCGTTGATCTCGCCACGCTGGAAGCGCGCCACCTCGGCGCCGTAGCCAGCCACGTCCTGGCGCACACGCACGGGCAGGCGAAGAAGAGTTTCGAGTTCCAACTTCAGTTGCTTTCTGCGGGACGGTTTTCGAGAACTTGCGCAGCCTGCGCAACCAGCGCCGTCCGGCGGGCCGGAGTGTCCAGCGCCGCGCGAAGAAGCTGGCGCTCCTGGCGCAGGTCACCATTCAACGATTCAGGCAGAAGTTGGCGCAGGATCTCGGCGAGCAAGCTCGCCAACGCAGGCGAAGCGCCGCCTGTGGAGATCGCCAACTGCACCGGCCCTCGATCCACCACGGCCCCGAGGTGAAAATCGGCGCCTTCGGGTGAAGTGGAGCCTGCCACCCAAACCTTCGCCTCCCGGGCCGCCACGCTGAGCCGCTGATTCAGCTCGGGATCGTCGCTGAGCGGGAAGAGCAACGTGTACTTCGCAGTCACGTCCTGCACTCTGGCGCGCCGTCGCAGCAATTGGCTGAGCGGCGAAGCGTGCAACCGGCGGCGCACCGACTCGAGCACCTTGGGTGCGATCAGGGTGACCACCGCGCCAGCGTCGAGCAAGGCAGGCAACTTGCGTTCCGCGGCTCGGCCGCCTCCCACCACCAGCACGCGGCGATCGGCGAGGTCCACGAACAAGGGCAGACGCGCGCTCATGCCGCCGCCTCGACCGCTGCGCGCGCCGACGCCTGTGCCAGAGCGACAGCCGCCCCCACATAGATGATCCCTGGGCCAGCGGTCCGTGGCACCAGCTCGCCAGCGGCCGCCCGGGCCAGCGTAGCCACGGCCACGTGCTCATCCGCCAAGGTCGCGTTCTCGACCAGAGCGATGGGCAGCTCCGGTGAGGCGCCGGCGCCAATCAACCCGGCGGCCAGCCTCTCGACTTGGCGCGATCCCATCAGCACCACCGTGGTGCCTTGATGGGCGAGCAACGGGCGGAAATCGAAATCGTCGTGGCGGAGCGCATGTCCGTCGAACACCACCAGCCGATTGGAAAGGCCCCGGTGGGTGGGCGAAAAGAGCGCCGCCGCCGCCCCGGCGAAGACCGAGCTGACGCCCGGAATGATCTCGAAGGACACGCCGGCTGCGCGCAGAGCCAGGATCTCTTCGCCAGCGCGGCTGAACAGTCCCGAATCCCCGCCTTTCAGGCGCACCACCCGCTTGCCCCGTCGGGCTCCATTCACCAGCAGGGCGCAGATCTCTTCCTGGCTGGTGCTGTGTTTTCCGCAGCGTTTGCCCACGAAGTGAATCTCGGAATTTGCGGGAAAGAGCTTGTGAAACTCGTCCGAGATCAGGGCGTCGTATACGATCACTTCGGCCTGCGCGAGCACGCGGGCGCCCTTCACAGTCAGATAGTCGGGGTGCCCGGGGCCGGCGCCCACCAGACTAACGAAGCCGTTGGTCATGTTGGCGATTCCTCTGCGGTGATGAGTCCGGCGGCCACGGTTCCGTTGCTGGTTTCGTCGACCAGTACGAAGGCGCCGGTGGTGCGCTCCTCGGCGTACGCATCGAAGGCCAGTGGGCGGGCGGTCTTGATGCGCACCTTGCCGATCTCGTTCAAGACAAGCTGCGCCGGCGCGGGTTGGTCGGTGAAGCTGTGGATGTCGACCAGTGATTCGATGGCGGTGACAATGCCGGGAACCGAGGCGGTCGCGTGTCGCACAAGCAGCCGCGTGCGCGGCACGAGAGGCCGCTCCGCCATCCAGCACAGGCGCGCCGTGATCTCTTGCGAAACTCTCGGCGGGCGTTCGGCCGAGGCAATCACCTCGCCCCGGCCCACGTCCACGTCGTCGCGTAGGCGAATGGCCACGGACATGGGAGCGAAGGCCTCGTCCACCGGCTCGCCATGGCGATCGATCCCGGCAATGGTTGTGCGAATGTTTGAGGGCAACACGACCACCGCGTCTCCTGGATGAAACACCCCGGAGGTCACTTCGCCCGCATAGGCGCGGTAATCCTGCAGGGCCGGATCGCTCGGACGCAGCACGAGTTGCACAGGCAGCCTGCTGCGGTCGGGATCACTGGGGCGTTCGACAACGATTTCTTCGAGATAGCGCAGCAGGGGCGGCCCGTCGTAGTAGGACGTACGTGTTGACGCCTCGACCACGTTGTCGCCCTCAAGGGCGCTGACCGGGATGGCGTGCACGTCGGCAAACCCGGATGCGGAGGTAAGCGCCAGGAACTGGTCACGGATGCCTTGGTAGACGTCCTGCGACCAGTCGACCGCGTCCATCTTGTTCACCGCCAGCACCACATGCGGGATGCGCAGCAGGCTGGCCAGATAGGCGTGCCGGCGCGTTTGTTCCAAGACGCCCTGGCGCGCGTCCACCAGCAGGACGGCCAGATCAGCCGTCGAGGCGCCGGTGACCATGCTGCGGGTGTACTGCACGTGCCCGGGGGTGTCCGCAATGATGAACTTGCGGCGGGGCGTGGCGAAGTACTTGTAAGCCACGTCGATCGTGATTCCCTGTTCGCGCTCGGCGCGCAGGCCATCGGTGAGCAACGCCAGGTTCAGCCCGTTGCCACCCTTGGCGCTCCATCGTTCGAGGGCAGCCACTTGATCGCGCAGCAACGTCTTGCTGTCGTACAAGAGCCGGCCGATGAGCGTGCTTTTGCCGTCGTCCACGCTGCCACAGGTGATGAATCTCAGCAGCTCCACTAAAAGTACCCCTCGCGTTTGCGGTCTTCCATGGCGGCGTCGGAACGCTGGTCATCCAGCCGCGAGCCTCGCTCGGTCAGATCCGAGGTGCGCAGCTCGTCGATGATGCCGTCCACGTCGCGCACGTCCGACGGGAAGGCGGCGGTGCAGGTCATGTCGCCCACGGTGCGGAAACGGATTTGCTTTTCTTGCACATCATCGGTGGGATCGATGTGTACGAAGGGCGATATGGGGAACAGCAATCCGTCGCGCACGATGCACGCCCGCTGGTGCGCGAAGTACAGGTCGGGCAGAGCGACACGCTCGGCGCGGATATACTGCCACACATCCAGCTCGGTCCAGTTGCTGAGCGGAAAGACCCGCACGTTTTCACCCACGTGAATGCGGCCATTGAGCAGATTCCACAGCTCGGGCCGTTGCAGGCGAGGTTCCCAGCCGCCGAACTCGTCGCGCACCGAGAAGATGCGCTCCTTGGCGCGGGCCTTTTCTTCATCGCGCCGTCCGCCGCCGATGCAGGCATCCAGCTTGAGCTCGGCAATGGCGTCCACCAAGGTGACAGCCTGCTGCCGGTTGCGGCTGGGGAATTTGCCCTTCTCTTCGGCAGCGCGGCCCTGCCGGATGCTGTCCTCGACCAAACGCACGACGAGCTTGGCGCCCATCTGGGCCGCGAAGCGGTCGCGAAAGGCCAACGTTTCGGGGAAATTGTGGCCGGTATCGATGTGCAGATAGGGGAAAGGCGACAGCGCGGGACGAAAAGCTTTTGCCGCCAGGTGGGCCAGGGTGATGGAATCCTTGCCGCCGGAGAACATCAAGACCGGGCGTTCAAACTGCGCCGCGGTTTCGCGCAAGATGAAGATCGCCTCGGCTTCCAGTCGGTCGAGGTGAGATAGCAGCTTCACGAATCGCTCTCCTTGCGGCGGACCAGCCGGCCGTTCTGCACGTGCAGCCCGCATTCCTTCTTGGCATCGTCTTCCCACCACCAGCGGCCGCGCCGGGCCGGCTCGCCCGGAGCCACCGCGCGGGTGCAGGGCGCGCAGCCGATGCTGGGATAGCCCTTGTCGTGCAGGGGATTGTAGGGAACGTCGTGCAAGCTGACGTAGCGGCGCAATTCCGTCTCGCTCACATCCAGCAGCGGATGGTACTTGAGCAGTCCGTGCTGCTCATCCCACTCGATCGGTGCAAGCTGCGCGCGTTCCTCGGACTGCTCGCGCCTAATGCCGGTGATCCAAAGTTTCGCCCCAGCCAGGGCCAGCGCCAGCGGCTCCACCTTGCGCACACGGCAGCACTCGCGACGATTCTCGATCGAATCGCGGAATCCGTTGGGTCCGCGCTCGGCGATCAAGCGGCGTAGCGCGGCCGGCTCAGGGAAGAAGACGTCGATGGGGATGCCGTAACGCTTGCGCGTCTGGGCGTGCAGAGTGTGCGTTTCCTCGAACAGACGTCCCGTGTCCAGGGTCACCACACGCATCGCCAGTCCGGCCTGGGCAATGGCGTGAAGGATGGCCTGATCCTCAAGACCAAAGCTGGTGCTGAGAACTGCGGCCCCGGAAAACCGGCCACACACAGCCGCCAGAGCGGTCGACCAGTCCTGGCTGTGGATGAGCGCCCGCAGTCGAGCGATGTCTGGCTCAGATGACATAGTCCTCTACGAACACGCGGGCGCTTTCCAGGTCGACCAGCACCGATTCCCCGGCCACCAATCCCAGATTGTCGTATTCGCGCCGGGCAACGTGCACGGTAACCACATCGCCGGTGGTCAGGGCCAGATCCAACTTCACATGCGCGCCCAGGTTCACCATGCGCGAAATGCGTCCGGCGGCGGTCCGTCTGCTGCAGACACCGTTCCCATTGCCAGCCCGCTCGATGCGAATGTCGTGTGGTCGGACGATGGCGCG
This sequence comes from Myxococcales bacterium, assembly GCA_003153875.1. The sequence continues at coordinate 7,342 of PMBY01000449.1, forward strand.
CACAGCGGTCCCGTCAGGCGTGTTTGCAGGCACGTCCAGCGACAGCGATGCCACCTGGGCGTGGCCTGCGGACACCCGGCCGCGCAGCACATTGGCGGAACCAATGAACGATGCCACAAAGGGAGTGGCAGGAAATTGATAGATCTCGTTGGGCGAACCGACCTGCTGGATGCGCCCGGCATCCATCACGACAATTCGGTCGGAAAGGTCCAGGGCCTCTTCCTGGTCGTGCGTGACCAGGATGGTGGTCAGGTGGGTGGCCTCGTGAAGCAGACGCAGCCATTCGCGCAGTTCAAGACGCACGCGCGTGTCGAGCGCGCCAAATGGTTCGTCGAGCAGTAAGAGCCTGGGGTGCGGCGCCAGTGCCCGTGCGAAGCCCACCCGCTGTCGCTGCCCGCCGGAGAGTTGGCCGGGATAACGGTCGCCGTAGCCTTCCAGTTGGACCAATTTCAGCAATTCGGCGACGCGCGCATCGATCTGATTCTTGGGCGCTCGTTGGGTTCGCAGCCCGAACGCGACGTTCTCGCGCACGGTCATGTGACCGAACAGGGCGAAGCTCTGGAACACCAAACCGAAGCCACGTTTCTGCACCGGAACGGGCGTGATGTCTTCGCCAGCCACCAGCACGCGGCCCGCGTCGGCCGACTCGAGTCCCGCGATGATTCGCAAAATGGTGGTCTTGCCCGAACCCGACGGGCCGAGCAGGGTGGTGATTCCGCCAGAAGGAGCCTCGAAGTTGGCCTGGAACACGGCCGGGGCAGCCTTGCTTGAAAAGGCCTTGGTCAGATCTTCAACTTGGACATTCATCGGAAGCCCTCCGCGCTTCGTGCGCCCTGAAATCGCTCCGCCACCTTCTTGACCACCAACGTGGCCAACGCGACCAGGGTCAGCAGCGACGCCACTGCGAACGCGCCCACGAAGTCGTACTCGTTGTAGAGGATCTCAACCTGCAGCGGGACAGTATTGGTCACCCCGCGGATATGCCCCGACACCACTGAAACAGCGCCGAATTCACCCATGGCGCGCGCATTGCACAGGATGACACCGTAGATCAGAGCCCAGCGAATCTTGGGCAAGGTGATCCGGAAGAACAGCCGCCAGCCGCTCGCGCCCAAGACCAGGGCTGCTTCCTCCTCGGCATTGCCTGCCGCCTGCAGCGCTGGCAAGACCTCGCGCGCGACGAAGGGAAAGGTGACAAAGGCGGTGGCCAGCACGATGCCCGGCGTGGCGAAGACGATCTTGATGTCGTGGTCGGAAAGCCACTGCCCGAATAGACCCTGGCTGCCGAATAGCAGAATGAAGATCAGGCCCGAAATAACCGGCGAAACCGAGAAGGGCAGATCGATGAGCGTGATGAGAAGATTGCGTCCGGAAAAGCGGTATTTCGCAATCAACCAGGCCGCAGCCACGCCGAATACCGTGTTCAAGGGAACAACCAGCAGCGCGGTCAACAGCGTGAGTCGAATGGCCGCCATGGTTTCTGGCTGGCGGATCGCCCTCAGGTACGCGCCCAGTCCCTTTTCCAGGGCCTGCGCGAACACGGCCGCCAGGGGCAGCAGCACCACCAGGGCCAGAAACGCCAGTGCCAGAGCGATCAACGAGATGCGCACTGACAATGATCCGCGCAGTGCGGGCCGAATGCCCGCCTTGGTCTTCACCCGCCGCGTGGGCAAGGTATCCAACTCTGCCAGCGGCAGGCGGGGTGCCGGTTGCGCCTGCGCGAGTTCAGGCATGCCCAGTCCACCTCCGGTTCCACGCCTGCAACAGGTTCACGGCCAGAAGCGTGACCAGCGATCCCGCCAGCATCACCACGGCCAGGGCAGTGGCCTGCTGGTACTGGAACTGCTCCAACTTGGTGACAATCAGAAGCGGAACAATCTCCGTGTGGTTCGGCATGTTCCCTGAAATGAAGACGATGGAACCGTACTCACCCACGGCACGGGCAAAGGCGAGCGCGAAGCCGGTAAGAAGTGGCGGCACCAGCACGGGTAGGACCACGCGCGAAAATGTGCGCAGCCGCGACGCCCCGAGCACGGCCGCTGCTTCTTCCAGCTCCGGGCCCAGTTCCATCAACACCGGCTGCACCGAGCGCACCGCAAAGGGCAGCCCGACAAAGACCATGGCCAGCACCACGCCCACCCAGGTGAACGCCACCTGCACGCCGTGCCTTTCGAGAAAGCCACCCACCGTACCGTTCGGGGAATAGATCGCGGTGAGGGCAATCCCGGCCACCGCCGTGGGCAGGGCCAGGGGCAGATCGATGATCGCGTCCACCACGTCGCGGCCCGGAAAACGATAGCGCACCAGCACCCAGGCCAGCAGCAGTCCTGCCACGGTGTTGATCCCGCCCGCCAGCAAGGCCCCGCCAAAGCTCAACTTGTACGCGGCCAGTGCACGCGACGAGGTGACCGTGGCCCAGAATGCGACCCAACTCAGCCCCGCGCTCTTCAGGATCAAAGCCGCGAGCGGTAGCAACACCACCAGACTGAGGTACAGCAGGGTGAATCCCAGCGTCGGCCGGAAGCCGGGCAGCGGCCCGGGCCGCCAGCCCGGGCGCGCAGCGATGTGTGCCGCAGTCGCCAACTACTTTCCACTGGAGTAGATCTGGTCGAAAGTGCCGTTGTCCGCGAAGTGGGTCTTTTGTGCTTTCTGCCAGCCGCCGAAATCCCCGTCGACGGTCAGCAGGCGCAGCTTGGGAAAATGCGCGGCGTGCTTGGCGGCCACCTTCACATCGCGTGGCCGGTAGTGGTTCTTCGCAATAATCCGTTGGCCCTCCTCGGTGTAGAGAAATTCGAGATAGGCACGCGCCAAGGCGGCAGTGCCGTGCTTGCTGGCGTTCTTCTCCACCACGGCCACCGGCGGCTCGGCCAGGATGCTCAGCGTGGGTGCCACGATCTCGAACTTGTCCTTGCCTAGCTCGTCGACCAGCAGGAAGGCCTCGTTTTCCCAGGCGATGAGCACATCCCCGATTCCCCGTTGGGCAAAGGTGGTGGTCGAGCCGCGCGCGCCCGAGTCGAGTACGGGAACGTTCTTGTACAGCCGCGCGACGAAATCGCGAATCTTGCCCTCGTCCCCGCCGAACTTGGTCTGGGCAAAGCCCCACGCCGCCAGGTAGTTCCAGCGCGCCCCGCCTGAGGTCTTTGGATTCGGGGTGATGACCTTGATTCCTGGCACGACAAGGTCATCCCAGTTCTTGATGCCCTTGGGGTTGCCCTTGCGCACTACGAACACGATGGTCGAGGTGTAGGGTGAAGCGTTCGCGGGCAGTTGTTTCTGCCAGTCCTTGGGCAGCTTGCCCGTAGCCTCGGCGATGGCATCGATGTCGTAGGCCAGAGCCAGGGTGACGACGTCGGCCTCCAGCCCGTCGATCACCGCGCGGGCCTGCTTGCCCGAGCCACCGTGCGACTGGTTCACCTTCACGTCGTCGCCAGCATTGGCCTTCCAGTGCTTGGCGAAGGCGGCGTTGAGGTCCGCGTACAGCTCGCGCGTGGGATCGTAGGAGACGTTGAGCAGGGTCACTTCTTTGGCGCTGGCCTCGCCGGAGGAGAGCAGCCCAGCCAAGACGAAAGTTGCGGTGCGAATCAATCTCATGATGGAAACAGTGTTGGGGGAGCGCTCCGTGTTGTCAAGACGGAAGTTTCGCAAACCAGACGCGGCAGCGCGCTGTAACTCGGGGCATTCCGTGCTGCCGGCGCCGCAAATCCGGCGGAAAGCCTGGTCGGTGCGGTCGACGCGCCGGCCGCATGCAGCGTGAGTGGTCATGGCGGTCTAGCAAAGTGGACACACCGTGTGCTACGCTCGGGGCATGTCAGTCACTTCCGGGAGCCACGCGATCGAGACCCTAGCCATCCACGCCGGGCAGCCTGCCGACCCCACGCACGGGGCAGTGATGCAGCCCATCGTGCTGGCTTCGACCTTTGCCCAGACCGAGCCTGCCAAGCCACTGCGCTTCGACTATTCCCGCAGCGGCAATCCCACCCGGGCTGCGCTGGAACAATGCCTGGCCGCCCTGGAAGGCGGCAGCACGGGCTTTGCATTCGCCAGCGGATGCGCGGCTGCCACCACGCTGCTGCACACCCTGCGTCCCGGGGATCACGTGGTCAGTGGCGACGATGTCTACGGCGGCACGTTCCGCATCTTCGACAAGGTGATGGGGCCGCTGGGAATTGCCGCCAGCTTCGTGGACTTGCGTCAGCCTGAGCGGCTGCAGGCTGCGCTGACCCCGCGCACGCGCCTGGTGTGGCTGGAAACGCCGACGAATCCGCTGCTTCGCTTGGTGGATCTGCGGGCCATTGCGGATGTGTGCAAAGGGCGCGGAATCACGCTGGCCGTTGACAATACCTTCGCCTCGCCAGTGCTGCAGAGGCCGCTGGATCTCGGCGCCACTGTCGTCGTGCACTCGACCACCAAGTACATCAACGGCCATTCTGATGTGGTGGGCGGCGCTCTCATCACCAGCGACACGGCGCTGGCCGAACGGTTGAAGTTCTTGCAGAACGCCATCGGCGCGGTGCCGAGCCCCATGGACTGCTACCTGGTCTTGCGGGGAATCAAGACCCTGCCCCTGCGCATGCGCCAGCATGTGGCTGCAGCGACCGATCTGGCGCGGCGGTTGGAGGGCGCCAAGGGTGTGCGCCGCGTGCACTATCCCGGGTTGGCCAGCCACGCCCAGCACGAACTTTGTCTGCGGCA
>PMBY01000092.1:0-4762 GCA_003153875.1 Myxococcales bacterium
TGCAACAAGCGGCGCACCGATTCGAGCACCTTGGGCGCGATCAGGGTGACCACTGCGCCCGCGTCCAGCAAGACGGGCAACTTGCGTTCCGCGGCCCGGCCGCCGCCCACCACCAGCACGCGGCGACCAGCGAGGTCCACGAACAAGGGCAGACGCGCGTTCATGCCGCCGCCTCGACCGCTGCGCGCGCCGACGCCTGCGCCAGAGCGACAGCCGCCCCCACATAGATGATCCCTGGGCCATCGGTCCGTGGCACCAGCTCTCCGGCAGCCGCACGGGCCAGCGTGGCAATGGCCACGTGCTCATCCGCCAAGGTTGCGTTTTCGACCAGAACGATGGGCAGCTCCGGTGAGGCGCCAGCACCAATCAACCCGGCAGCCAGCCTCTCGACTTGGCGCGATCCCATCAGCACCACGGTGGTGCCTTGGTGGGCGAGCAACGGACGGAAATCGAAATCGTCGTGGCGGAGCGCATGTCCGTCGAACACCACCAGCCGATTGGAAAGGCCCCGGTGGGTGGGCGAAAAGAGCGCCGCCGCCGCCCCGGCGAAGACCGAGCTGACGCCCGGAATGATCTCAAAGGACACGCCGGCTGCGCGCAGGGCCAAGATCTCTTCGCCAGCGCGGCTGAACAGTCCCGAATCCCCGCCCTTAAGGCGCACCACCCGCTTGCCCCGTCGGGCTCCATTCACCAGCAGGGCGCAGATCTCTTCCTGGCTGGTGCTGTGTTTTCCGCAGCGTTTGCCCACGAAGTGGATCTCGGAATTTGCGGGAAAGAGCGTGCGAAACTCATCCGAGATCAGGGCGTCGTATACGATCACCTCTGCCTGGGCGAGCACGCGGGCGCCCTTCACGGTCAAGTAGTCGGGGTGCCCGGGGCCAGCGCCCACCAGACTGACGAAGCCGATCTTGCTGGTCATGTTGGTGATTCCTCTGCGGTGATGAGTCCGGCGGCCACGGTTCCGTTGCTGGTTTCGTCGACCAGTACGAAGGCGCCGGTGGTGCGCTCCTCGGCGTAGGCATCGAAGGCCAGGGGGCGGGCGGTCTTGATGCGCACCTTGCCGATCTCGTTCAAGGCAAGCTGGGCCGGTGCGGGCAGGTCCGCGAAGCTGTGGATGTCGACCAGTGATTCGATGGCGGTGACGATGCCGGGAACGGAGGCCGTCGCGTGTCGCACAAGCAGCCGCGTGCGCGGCACGAGAGGCCGCTCCGCCATCCAGCACAGGCGCGCCGTGATCTCTTGCGAAACTCTCGGCGGGCGTTCGGCCGAGGCAATCACCTCGCCCCGGCCCACGTCCACGTCGTCGCGTAGGCGAATGGCCACTGACATCGGCGCGAAGGCTTCGTCCACCGGCTCGCCGTAGCGATCGATCCCGGCAATCGTTGTGCGAATGCTTGAGGGCAACACGACCACCGCGTCTCCTGGATGAAACACCCCGGAGGTCACTTCGCCCGCATAGGCGCGGTAGTCCTGCAGGGCCGGATCGCTCGGACGCAGCACCAACTGCACGGGTAGTCTTCCGCGCTCAGGAAGGCTCGGGCGCTCGACCACGATTTCTTCCAGATAGCGCAACAGAGGCGGACCATCGTAGTACGGGGCGCGCGTCGAGGGCTCGACGACGTTGTCTCCCTCAAGGGCGCTGACCGGAATGGCGTGAACGTCGGCAAACCCGGATGCGGAGGTAAGCGCCAGAAACTGGTCACGGATGCGCCGGTACACATCGCGCGACCAGTCGACCGCGTCCATCTTGTTCACCGCCAGCACCACATGCGGGATGCGCAGCAGACTGGCCAGATAGGCGTGCCGNNATGTTGCGCGTGTACTGCACGTGCCCAGGCGTGTCCGCAATGATGAACTTGCGTCGGGGCGTGGCGAAATACTTGTACGCCACGTCGATGGTGATCCCTTGCTCGCGCTCGGCGCGCAGCCCGTCGGTGAGTAACGCAAGGTTCAGCCCGTTGCCACCCTTGGCGCTCGATCGTTCCAGCGCAGCGACCTGATCGCGCAGCAGGGTCTTGCTGTCGTAGAGCAACCGGCCGATGAGCGTGCTCTTGCCGTCGTCCACGCTGCCGCAGGTGATGAATCTCAGCAGCTCCATTAGAAATATCCCTCGCGTTTGCGATCTTCCATGGCGGCGTCGGAACGCTGGTCATCCAGCCGCGAGCCTCGCTCGGTCAGATCCGAGGCGCGCAGCTCGTCGATGATCCCGTCCACGTCGCGCACGTCCGAGGGAAAGGCCGCGGTGCAGGTCATGTCGCCCACGGTGCGGAAACGGATTTGCCTTTCTTGCACATCATCGGCGGGATCGATGCGTACGAAGGGCGATATGGGGAACAGCAATCCGTCGCGCACGATGCACGCCCGCTGGTGCGCGAAGTACAGGTCGGGCAGAGCGACGCGCTCGGCGCGGATATACTGCCACACATCCAGCTCGGTCCAGTTGCTGAGCGGAAAGACCCGCACGTTTTCACCCACGTGAATGCGGCCATTGAGCAGATTCCACAGCTCGGGCCGTTGCAGGCGAGGCTCCCAGCCGCCGAACTCGTCGCGCACCGAAAAGATGCGCTCCTTGGCGCGCGCCTTCTCCTCGTCGCGCCGTCCGCCGCCGATGCAGGCATCCAGCTTCAGCTCGGCAATGGCGTCCACCAAGGTGACGGCCTGCTGCCGGTTGCGGCTGGGGAACTTGCCCTTCTCTTCGGCAGCGCGGCCCTGCCGGATGCTGTCTTCGACCAAACGAACCATCAGCTTGGCGCCCATCTGGGCCGCGAAGCGGTCGCGAAAGGCCAGGGTTTCGGGGAAATTGTGCCCGGTATCGATGTGCAGATAGGGGAAAGGCGACAGCGCGGGACGAAAGGCTTTTGCCGCCAGGTGGGCCAGGGTGATGGAATCCTTGCCGCCGGAGAACATCAAGACCGGGCGTTCAAACTGCGCCGCGGTTTCGCGCAAGATGAAGATCGCCTCGGCTTCCAGTCGGTCGAGGTGAGATAGCAGCTTCACGAATCGCTCTCCTTGCGGCGGACCAGCCGGCCGTTCTGCACGTGCAGCCCGCATTCCTTCTTGGCATCGTCTTCCCACCACCACCGGCCGCGCCGGGCCGGCTCGCCCGGCGCCACCGCGCGGGTGCAGGGCGCGCATCCGATGCTGGGATAGCCCTTGTCGTGCAGCGGGTTGTAGGGGACGTCGTGCAAAGTGATGTAACGGCGCAATTCCGTCTCGCTCACATCCAGCAGCGGATGGTACTTGAGCAGTCCGTGCTGCTCATCCCACTCGATCGGCGCAAGCTGCGCGCGTTCCTCGGACTGCTCGCGCCTGATGCCGGTGATCCATAGCTTCGCACTAGCCAGGGCCAGGGCCAGCGGCTCCACCTTGCGCACGCGGCAGCATTCTCGGCGATTCTCGATCGAGTCGTAGAAACCGTTGGGTCCGCGCTCGGCGATCAAGCGGCGTAGCGCGGCCGGCTCGGGAAAGAAGACGTCGATGGNNGATGCCGTAGCGCTTGCGCGTCTGGGCGTGCAGAGCGTGTGTTTCCTCAAACAGACGTCCCGTGTCCAGGGTCACCACGCGCACGGCAAGGCCGGCCTGGGCAATGGCGTGCAAGATGGCCTGGTCCTCCAGGCCGAAACTGGTACTGAAGACCGCGGCTTCGGGGTACCGGCCACACACTGCCGCCAGAGCGGTTGGCCAGTCCTGGCTCTGGATGAGCACCCGCAGTCGGGCGATGTCTGGCTCAGATGACATAGTCCTCTACGAACACGCGGGCGCTTTCCAGGTCGACCAGCACCGATTCCCCTGCTACCAATCCCAGACTGTCGTATTCACGCCGGGCGACGTGCACGGTGACTGCATCGCCGGTTGTCAGAGCCAGGTCCAACTTCACGTGCGCGCCCAGGTTCACCATGCGCGAGATGCGTCCGGCGGCCGCTCGTCTACTGCAGACACTGTTGCCATTCCCAGCGCGTTCGATGCGAATGTCGTGTGGCCGGACAATGGCGCGCACCGCGGTCCCGTCAGGTGTGTTTGCAGGCACATCCAGCGACAGCGAGGCCACCTGGGCGTAGCCTGCGGATACCCGGCCACGCAGCACATTGGCAGAACCAATAAACGATGCCACAAAGGGAGTGGCGGGAGATTGATAGATCTCGTTGGGCGATCCGACCTGCTGGATGCGCCCGGCGTCCATCACGACAATGCGATCGGAAAGGTCCAGCGCCTCTTCTTGGTCGTGCGTGACCAGGATGGTGGTCAGGTGGGTGGCCTCGTGAAGCAGACGCAGCCATTCGCGCAGTTCAAGACGCACGCGCGTGTCGAGCGCGCCAAATGGTTCGTCGAGCAGCAAGAGCCTGGGGCGCGGCGCCAGTGCCCGTGCGAAGCCCACCCGCTGTCGCTGTCCGCCTGACAGTTGACCGGGATAACGGTCGCCGTAGCCTTCCAGTTGGACCAATTTGAGCAACTCGGCTACACGAGCATTGATCTGGTCCTTGGGCGCCCGCTGCGTTCGCAACCCAAACGCGACGTTCTCGCGCACTGTCATGTGCCCAAACAGGGCGAAACTTTGAAACACCAAACCGAAGCCACGTTTCTGCACCGGAACGGGCGTGATGTCCTCGCCAGCCACCAGCACGCGGCCCGCGTCGGCCGACTCGAGTCCCGCGATGATTCGCAAAATGGTGGTCTTGCCCGAACCTGACGGGCCGAGCAGGGTGGTGATTCCGCCCGAAGGAGCCTCGAAGTTGGCCTGGAACACGGCCGGGGCAGCCTTGGT
>PMBY01000092.1:4809-6969 GCA_003153875.1 Myxococcales bacterium
CGGATATGCCCCGACACCACCGAAACAGCGCCGAACTCGCCCATAGCGCGTGCGTTGCACAAGATGATGCCGTAGATGAGAGCCCAGCGAATCTTGGGCAAGGTGACCCGAAAGAACAGCCTCCAGCCGCTCGCCCCCAGGATCAGCGCTGCTTCCTCCTCGGCATTGCCTGCTGCCTGCAGGGCCGGCAGAACCTCGCGAGCCACAAAGGGGAAAGTGACAAAGGCGGTGGCCAGCACGATGCCCGGCGTGGCGAAGACGATCTTGATGTCGTGGTCCGAAAGCCACTGCCCGCAGAGACCTTGGCTGCCGAACAGAAGAACGAAGATCAGGCCCGAGATGACCGGCGACACAGAGAAGGGCAGATCGATGAGCGTGATGAGAAGGTTGCGTCCGGAAAAGCGGTATTTCGCAATCAACCAGGCCGCCGCCACGCCGAATACCGTGTTGAGCGGAACAACCAGAAGCGCAGTCAAAAGAGTGAGTCGGATGGCCGCCATGGTTTCTGGTTGACGGATCGCCCTCAGGTACGCGCCCAGTCCCTTTTCCATGGCCTGCGCGAACACGGCAGCCAGGGGCAGCAGCACCACCAGGGCCAGAAACGCCAGCGCCAGCGCGATCAAGGAGATGCGCACTAACAATGACCCACGCAGTGCGGGTCGAATGCCCGTCTTGGTCTTCACCCGCCGCGTGGGCAAGGTATCCAACTCTGCCAGCGGCAGGCGGGGTGCCGGTTGCGCCTGCGCCAGCTCAGGCATGCCCAGTCCACCTCCTGTTCCACGCCTGCAACAGGTTCACGGCCAGAAGCGTGACCAGCGATCCCGCCAGCATCACCACCGCCAGGGCCGTGGCCTGCTGGTACTGGAACTGCTCCAGCTTGGTGACAATCAGAAGCGGAACAATCTCCGTGTGGTTGGGCATGTTCCCTGAAATGAAGACAATGGAACCGTACTCACCCACGGCACGGGCAAAGGCGAGCGCGAAGCCGGTAAGAAGGGGCGGTACCAGCACGGGTAGGATCACGCGCGAAAAGGTGCGCAGCCGCGACGCCCCGAGTACGGCCGCTGCTTCTTCCAGCTCCGGTCCCAGTTCCATCAACACCGGTTGCACCGAGCGCACCGCAAAGGGCAACCCGACAAACACCATGGCCAGCACCACGCCCACCCAGGTGAACGCCACCTGGACGCCGTGCCTTTCGAGAAAGCCGCCCACTGCGCCGGTGGGGGCATAAATCGCGGTGAGGGCAATCCCGGCCACCGCCGTGGGCAGGGCCAGCGGCAGATCGATGATGGCGTCCACCACGTCGCGGCCCGGAAAGCGGTAGCGCACCAGCACCCAGGCCAGCAGCAGTCCCGCCAGGGTGTTGATCCCGCCCGCCAGCAAGGCCCCGCCAAAGCTCAACTTGTACGCGGCCAGTGCACGCGACGAGGTGACCGTGGCCCAGAATGCGCCCCAACTCAGCCCCGCGCTCTTCAGGATCAAAGCCGCGAGCGGCAGCAACACCACCAGACTGAGGTACAGCAGGGTGAATCCCAGCGTCGGCCGGAAGCCGGGCAACGGCCCGGGCCGCCAGCACGGACGCGTAGCGATGTGTGCCGCAGTCGCCACCTACTTCCCGCTGGAGTAGATCTGGTCGAAAGTGCCGTTGTCCGCGAAGTGCGTCTTTTGTGCTTTCTGCCAGCCACCGAAATCTCCGTCGACGGTCAGCAGGCGCAGTTTGGGAAAATGCGCAGCGTGCTTGCCTGCCACTTTTTGATCGCGCGGCCGGTAGTGGTTCTTGGCGATGATCTGCTGGCCCTCCTCGGTGTAGAGAAATTCGAGATAGGCGCGGGCCACGGCAGTGGTGCCGTGCTTGCTGGCGTTCTTTTCCACCACGGCCACCGGCGGCTCGGCCAGGATGCTCTGCGCAGGTGCCACGATCTCGAACTTATCCTTGCCCAGCTCGTCCACCAGCAGGAAGGCCTCATTTTCCCAGGCGACAAGCACATCCCCGATTCCCCGTTGGGCAAAGGTGGTGGTCGAGCCGCGCGCGCCCGAGTCGAGCACAGGCACGTTCTTGTAGAGTCGCGCGACGAAGTCGCGAACCTTGCCCTCGTCCCCGCCGAACTTGGTCTGGGCAAAGCCCCACGCCGCCAGGTAGTTCCAGCGCGCCCCGCCCGA
>PMBY01000403.1:0-18269 GCA_003153875.1 Myxococcales bacterium
CTCTCGCATCAGGTGGTGGTAGACCAGCTTGGCGAAATGGTTGACGCCAAACTCATGTTCCGCGAGGGGGACCGCTTCTTGTCCCTGGCAGTTGCGGTGCGGCCCGAGCTGGCTCTGCTGCGAATTCGCGAGGAGCAGGCGAGCGCCACGCCCGAGGCGGCGCCGAGCCCCACGCGATGAAGGATTAGCAGGCCACAAACTGGAAGCCGGCGTTCGCGGGTAGTAGGGTCAGGCCGTGAACAAGACCCGCGTCATCATTCTTTTCGGTGGTCGCTCGGCAGAGCACGAAGTGTCGCTGCTGTCGGCCCGCAATGTTTTCGTCGCACTCGACCGCGATCGCTTCGAACCGGTGTTGATCGGCATCGACAAGCAGGGCCGCTGGCGGCCCGAGGCCGAACAGACCCTGCTGGGCGCCACCGGCGATCCGCGCACCCTCAGCCTGAAGGCGGTGGGGCGCGCGCTGGAAGTGCCGGTCTACCCTGACAGCAGCGAGACTGCGATCGCGCCGCGCGCTTTGCTTCGTCAGGACGACGTTGTATTTCCGGTTCTGCACGGAACCTACGGCGAGGACGGCACCGTGCAGGGCCTGCTGGAGTTGGCGGACATCGCCTACGTCGGGCCGGGGACGCTGGGCTCGGCCATTGGCATGGACAAGGACGTGGCCAAGCGCCTCTTGGCGCAGGCTGGAATTTCGGTGGTGCCGTGGCGCTTGGTCACGGCGCGCGCATTCGCCCGCGATCGTTCGCTGACGCTGGCGCATGCTTCGGAGCTGGGCTTCCCCGTGTTCGTGAAACCGGCCAATGCAGGATCGTCGGTCGGTGTCAGCAAGGTCAAATCCGCCGCCGAGCTGGAACCGGCGCTGCGGGCCGCGCTGGCGTTCGATAGCAAGGTCCTGGTCGAGGCCGCGGTCAATGCCCGCGAGATCGAGTGCGCGGTGCTGGGCAACGACGAGCCCCAGGCCTCGATGCCGGCCGAGATCATCGTTCATCACAAGGACGGCTTCTATTCCTACGACGCCAAGTATGTGGATGCGGACGGCGCCGACGCCAAGATTCCAGCCGACATCCCGCCCGAGCTGACCGAGCGTGTGCGCAGCTTGGCCAAGAACACCTTCCGCTGTCTGGAACTGGCGGGAATGGCGCGGGTGGATTTCTTCCTCGACCGACAGAGCGGCACGCTCTACGTGAACGAGGTCAACACCATCCCAGGTTTCACCGCCATCAGCATGTACCCCAAGATGTGGGAGGCATCGGGCCTGCCCCAGAAGCAGCTGATTGCGCGCCTCATCGATTTGGCCATCGACAGGCGCGCGGATCGGCGCAAACTGAAGACGCAGATCTGATCGACGCTATCCTGCCTGTCCCGTCCAGCGCATGTACGCGCGCCGCACGTACGCGAACCGCTCGCCCACTGTCGAGTAGCGGCGGCAGAACCAGCGCACCAAGGCCTGGGTGTGTTCGATCTCATCCGGCGAAAGTGGAATCGCCAGCCGTCGCTTCCACTCGTCGAGTGGGACCGGCTGCTCGGCCAAGGCCTTGAGTCGGGCGCGCGTCTCAGGCGAGGCTGGGCCGATGAGTTCGCTCATGGCTTGCGCTCCGTGCGTTCCACGAAGGGAAGTATATAGCTTTTTCACACAGACGGCGCAATGGCCTGCCTTCTCAGTGCGAGTTTCTGTCGCATTATCCGACAATTGGGGCATGTTTATCCTACAAGGATTTTGGTCGCCTCCCCGGAAGGGTTCGTGGGCAACCCCGCGAAATCAGACGCATGCTCCGATTGATCTCGGCCGCCAAAGCGTGCGACTATCGCTGGGATATTAAATATTTTTCGGGGGATAATAGCGTTATGCGGATCCGACCCACGAGGAATGCTGCCACAACAGGGTTCCGAAGAATTGAACCTGCTGATATCCAGCACGCGCAGTTGCGCGAACGGGCGAGTCCGGAAATGCAGGCTGCACACACAGAGCTGTTCGTGGCGACCAAGGGTTCGGAGCAGGTCGGACTACTCTCTCTTGATTTCCCTCCCGTGCCCCAGCCGCTGGAACTCTACGAGGTATTTGTGGTCTCCGAGTGTCGCTGCCAGGGCATCGGGGCATTTCTTCTCGAACAAGCCGAAATGGTCGGACGACGCCGGGGCTATCAGTCGATCCAATTGAAGCCGCATCCGCTCGACCCGGAACAGCGGCAAGAGTACCTGGTTGAATGGTATAGTCGCCATGGGTATTCACGGAGTTCCTCGGCGCCGGACTTCATGAGTAAGATGCTGTGACGAATGGACCGCATAACATGCCGTTGACGGTCGGCCGCGGACGGCCGCCCGCAGCTTTGCGGCAAGGCGTTGATTGAGGAGATCGATGCCAACAGCTGAGCAAGTACTCCTGAGCGCTCTCCGTGAAACCGCGCGCTACTATGGACCAAGGGGAGGCCGAGCACCCAAGGGCTTCACAAGACCCAAGAGCAACGAGGCCGCCGGATGGACCAGGGCAGAACTCAGCTTCTTGAAGGATAGGCTTGAACAGGCGGGGCATGTGGTGAAACGCGAGCGAGAAGTTGAAAACCGATTGCCTCCCGACTTGGTGGTGGTCGAGGGCGACGGTCGCATCACCGTACACCTTGAGCGGGAGACGCGCGGGTTCGAGTGGAATCACGTTCTCGGAGCGCTCCTCAAGATGCTGCTGCTTCCAGATCCACCGGCCGAAGTTACTTTCCTCGTGATCGCAAACACGGAAGTCGCAAACAGCGGATCTGGACCCAATTTGAACAATGTCCTCGATCTGTCCAAGAAGCTTCTTCAACGGGTGAGAGGCGTCAAGCGTCTCTACGTTGCCGCATGGTGCGGGCGGTCCCGCTGGGACGATACGCGGATCTTTCGGCTGTCCTCAACTGGCCGAATGCGCGACGCGATCAAGAAATTGCGGGTCTTCCCCTGAGGCGACAACTGCCCATAATGCCGTTGCATCTGGCAATCCCGCCGCAGGGACATCGTGTAGAATCGAGGCGCCGCCTCGGCGGCGGGCTTGCAGCTGAACCGCAAGCCGTTATGCGCACATCATTCAACTAATGGCTCCGCGGAGACGACCACCAAACCAGGCGCGACTGATAGCCTTATTGCTAAGGCTCGATCAGATTGGGGAGGACGTCGGGCAGTTCATTGGCAGCGCCGAGGCCTCGCTGAGTCATGACTCCTTGGACGACCTCGCGAAGCGTCCGAAAGAACTGATTCAGCAGTTTCAGAAGGCGGTGACGGCGAGCCTCGGAGTCGCCAAGATGGCGGCTGCCGGCTTTGCGGGTCAATCGGAGAGCGAACCGCCGCCAGAGCACGACAAGTTCCAGCGCTGGATGCTGGAGATTAGTCCTCACGAGTTGATGACTCTTCTCCTGCGTACTTTTGTCATCGTAGCCTGCGCAGAGCTTGAACGCTTTCTTCGCGAGATGGCGCGCTGGCATCTGACTGACAAGGAGATTCAACGCGTTAGAGCAGATCGCGACAGGCCTCCAAACCTCGCTCACTCGAACGCGAAAGCGAAGGCTCAGCTCATCGATCTCGTGTGCCCTACTGTTGGTCGACCCTCCGTGTGGCCGCGGCGGTTGCGCCTCGTATTCGGATTTCGATTCCCGAAGCCATTGGTCACTTCTCTGCGCATACTTGTACAGTGGCGTCACGAGTTTTCACACAGGAACTGCGCACCCCTCGCTGTCGACTGGAGCGGCGATCCGGATGCGATAGAGTCGATCATTACTTGGTGGCTCGCCTGTATCGCCAGCAGTGACATGGTGGTCGCCCGTACGCGTCGATAGCGGTGGCGCATAACCAATAGGCGTTTGATCCGGTCGCAGGAATAGAAACCCTGTCTGTCTGGCGCCTGGCGGCGGCACAGGTGCCAGAGGCCTGTGGCGGATCGACCGTGCCTCGTAGCACGATTCCCCAACCAAGATTGATTCCCCAGCAACTTGTTCAACCGGTTTCCGATGACTCCGCGTGAGCCCCACGATTCTTCGGATCGGCGGATACCGGTTCTACTTCTTCTCGCGCGAGGAGCCGAGGGCGCATGTGCACGTGCAACATTCCAACGGACAGGCAAAGTTCTGGCTGGAACCAGACGTGCAGCTCGCGCAGAATTATGGCCTCGGTCACCGTCAAGTCTCGACGGCGTTTCGGCTGATCAAGGAGAACGAAGATGAAATCCGCGCTGCGTGGGAAGACCATTTCGACCGTCGAGGTTAGCAAGGTCTCCCCTATGGGATTCTGGCTGCACGTTGACGATCGCGACCTGTTGGTGCCGTTCAAGCAATTCCCGTGGTTCGCGGACGCCACGATACGGCAGATCACAGCCGTGGAGAGACCCAGCCCCCACCACCTTCGCTGGCCCGACCTCGATATCGATCTCGCCCTCGCGTCCATCGAGCATCCTGAGCGGTTCCCGCTCATGAGCCGTGTGCTGCCTGGCCTGCCTCTGCAGCGGGCGCAGCTGCCACATCGGCGACCGCGGAAAGCCAGCCCGTCATCTCGGAGGCCGGCGCGCGACTGAGGCCACCTGAGTCTTTCCGGCGTCCCAGGCAACCTCGAGGTCGGCTAGCGTGGGCGGTGGCGGTAGCGGTAGCGATTCGCGTGCCGCGGCCTGCGTGGGCGACCCGCGTGAGCGTGAGCGGCCCGCTCCCCGCCTACCGCGTACCGCACACGAACTCGCTCACCCTCACGCACTCGCGCACGCGAACCGCGGGCCGGGGACCGCAGATCCAATCGATGGGCGCCGGAGCACCGGCGCCCGTGATCGAATTGGCGCCCCGGCCTGCTACTTCTGGTCCAGCACTTCAATCGGCGGCATGGCCTTGCCTTCGAGATACTCCAGGCTGGCGCCGCCGCCGGTCGACACGTGGGTCATCTTGTCGGCCAGGCCCATCTTTTCGACCGCTGCGGCCGAGTCACCGCCGCCGATCACCGTGATGGCGCCGCGCCCCGTGGCCGCAGCAATCGCCTTGGCCACGGCCAAGGTGCCGGCCGCGTAGTCGGGCGACTCGAACACGCCCATGGGACCGTTCCATACGATGGTGCCGGCCTTGCCGATGATGTCGCTGAAGGCAGCCACCGTCTTGGGGCCGATGTCCATGCCCATCAGCCCGTCGGGAATCGCCTCGCCGGGCACCACGGTGGGCTTGTCGCCGGTCATGGCCTTAAAGTCAAAGTTGGCCGCTGCGCTGTGGTCCGAGGGCAGCACGATCTTGCCGCCTGCCTGTCCCAGCAGCTTCTTCATCTCTTCGACTTGGTCTTCCTCGACCCGGCTCTTGCCCACGGCCACCCCGCGCGCCTTCAGCAGGGTGTAGGCCATGGCCCCGCCGATGAGGATGTGGTCCACCTTGCCGAGCAGGTTGGAGATGAGCTTGATCTTGTCGCTGACCTTGGCCCCGCCCAGGATGGCCACGAAGGGCCGCTTGGGGCTGGACACGGCTTCGTGCAGATAGCGGATCTCCTTTTCCACTAGATACCCAGCGACCGCGGCGCCGCCCTTCTTCTGGATGGCCTTGGCCGTGCCGTACATGCTGGCGTGCTTGCGGTGGCAGGTGCCAAAGGCGTCATTGACGTACACGTCGCCCAGCTTGGCCAAGCCAGCCACGAAATCGTCGTGGGTCTTCTGCTGTTCGGGTGTCAGCTTCTTGTCGGGATTCTTCTTGGCCTTGTCGGGCATGGTCTCGCCCGCGTGGAAGCGCACGTTCTCCAGCAGCGCGGTCTCGCCCGGCTTGAGCGAGGCCACTAGCGCCTCGGCGGCCGGACCGATGACCTCGTTGGGCCCGAGCTTCACCGGCTTGCCCAGCAGTTCGCCCAGGCGTACGGCGCAAGGCTTGAGGCTGCCTTCGGGATCAAAGGCGCCATCAGGCCGGCCCAGGTGGCTCATCAGTACCAGCTTGCCGCCCTGGTCTAGCACTTGCTTGATGCTGGGGAGCGCGGCGCGGATGCGCCGGTCGTCGGTGATCTGACCGCCCTTCAAAGGCACGTTGAAGTCCACGCGCATGAGCACGGTCTTGCCGCTGACGTTGATGTCTGCAAGGGTCTTGGTCGCCATGTTGTCTGCCTCTCGCTGATGGTTCGTCGCAGCCCCGGCGGGGCACGCGGGCAGATAGTAGCGGATCTCAGGGAAAAACGCAGGCCCCTGCTGCCTGGTCTAGTGCCTCCAGTCACAATTCCAGCCAGGTTTGGGCCGCCCATGCATCCCGCCCTGCTTCGTTGCTCCTCGGTTACATACGTCGAGTATGCGCCCTCGTCGCGCCTCGCAGGACGGGCGCCTGAACGACCGAAACCTGGCCGATCTTCTGACTGGAGGCACTAGCCGATCAGAAGGTGCCCTTGAGTGCGAGTGAACCTGGGCCCAGCCACAGCGCCGCACGTGTGTCACCCTCGCGTTTCGGAGTCCACAGCAGCAACGTCACACCCACGGCTGCGCCGACGCCGCCAACGATCAGTCCCACGGTCGAGAGGGTCCGCATCGAGTTGTAGGTGTCGACCTTGCTCTTGCTGACCGTGGGGGGACACCCGTTCTTGCAACTGTTGCGCAGGCTGGAGTCCGACAACACCACGATCCCGGTCACGCCTCCCATGATCAATCCGGCCGCCCCCAGCGAAACCGCAATCCAACCCCAGGCCTGTTGCGCTCCGCCGCCCGAAGTCGCCTGGGCCGGCGTGGACGTCGTCAACGTTGCAGCGCTTGGTGATTCTGTCCCCGCCGGCGAAACGGGCTGTGCCATTGGCGCCGCAGCCATGGGCGCCACAGCCACCGGCGGTCGGGCCGGGCTCGCCGCCTGCACCGGTGGCCGCCCACTGAACGCCACCACCGCCTCCTTGTGATCTCCCTCTCTGAGATACACCGTCTGCTCCGAATTCTCGTCGCCATACTTTCCCACCACCCGCCGCCACCCAGGATCGGCCGGCAGATCGATCCCGAACAGCGCGCTCGCGATCATGGCGCCATCGATGGTCAGGGCGACGTCATTGGCCGCAGCCCCCTCGACCCGCACGCGCAGTACCGGAATGCGTGGTTGTAGATCGGCCAGTTCTTTGGCCGCGTCTGCCTGAGCGTGTTGCTGCGCATCTCCAAGCCAGAGATCATTCGGGGTCAGCCGCGTGGCCTGCCGATACAACTCGGACGCCGCAACCAACTGACCATGCTTGGCTAACGCCCGCGCTGCCCACAGGGCCAGGGTTGGCACTTTCGCCACCTCGTACGCCCGCTGGAACTTGCGTCCCGCTTCTTCGAAACGCCCGGCATCGAAATCCCGCTTGGCTTCATTCGACAGGGCGCGCGCCGCGCCCTTTACGCTGTCGTCGATGGCTCGGGCGGTGCCAGTCCAAAGCCCAACAAGGGTCAGTACCAAAACCAGACTAGCAAGCTTGCCATGCATCGGTCATTGCACCTTTCATCAATACATCGTCTAGAAACCCGCAGGGTCGTCTTGTCTTTTCGAAGCCGGGGGAGGACTGTAGCCACTGGGCGCGGCCACTGGACGCTGGAAGTGCGGGAACGTCTCTTTCGCTGCAGGCCCGTGCCGACGATTCGACGCACCTGCGCCCGCATGTGCCAGCCTCGTACTCGGCCGCGCCCCAGTCACCACCGGTGGCGCCGCCACGCTATTAGCTCGGCTGGGAAGAACAACCGGCGTCCCCACGCCCGCGTCCCGCGGCGCCTCCTGTCGCGCAGGCACCACCGCAGCGACAGCCGCAGCCTCGGGGGCCGCAATTTTCAGTGTCGCTGGCGTCGCTTGCGGCGCAGCCTCGGGGCTGGGGCGCAACAGCAGAAACAGCACCAGCCCAAGCGCCGCCGCGCTCCCGCCTACATAGAGCGGCCAGCGTGGGGTTCGCGAGGCCTGCAACAGCACATCCTCGTCGTCCGCCGCCTTCAACTCGCCGGTGGCATGCGAGAACGTCGTCTTCGACGGACCCGCCATGGTCCGGTCAGAACCCGGCGCTGGGCTTGCCCCCACTGCCGGCATGTCGTCCGATATCGACGGTCGATCCAGAACTGCCGGGCCTGCCTCGCCCCGCATCGCCCCCATGAACGAGGCAATGCTTTCGAATCGCTCATCGCGCGACCGCGACAGCGCCCGCTTGATCGCCGCCTCCACGTGCACCGGCACATTGGCTGCGAACTCGCGCACGGGCGCGGGCGTCGCGGTCAAGTGCATGATCAGCATCTCCGTCCCGGAGGCCGCCAGGTACGGCGTCTGTCCCGCCAGAATTTCGTAAATGATGATCGCGAACGAATAGATGTCCGAACGCAGGTCGACATCCGCGCTGTCCTTGCACTGCTCCGGCGACATGTACGCCGGGCTGCCCATGATCAGTCCCGCTTGCGTTCGCATGGTTCCGCCCGTGCCGCCCGCGCGCTTTATCTTCGCAATCCCGAAATCCAGTATCTTCACCCGCTCACCACCAGGCGCAGCAGCGTCGGGCACCAGAAACAAGTTCTCAGGCTTCAGATCGCGGTGCACGATCCCGGCGGCGTGGGCCGCTGCCAGGGCGGAGCCGGCCTGGCGCGCGATCTCCATGGCCTGCGGCAGCGGGAGACGGCCCCTGTCCGCCAGGCGTTTCTGCAGCGACACCCCTTCGAGAAACTCCATCAGGATGTAGGGCGCGCCCTCGGCTGTCACACCAGCGTCGAAGACTTCAATGATGTTGCGATGACGGATGGCACTGGCCGCCCGCGCTTCGTTGAGAAACCGCCGCACCAGCTCCGCATCCCGCGCCAGCGCCGTGTGCAGAACCTTGACGGCTGCGCGCCGCTCGATGAGCGGATTCTCGGCAAGATACACCTCTCCGAAACCGCCTTCGCCGAGCAGCCGGATGATGCGGTAGTTGCCGAAGAGCTGGCCTGCTTCGAGCGCCATGGGTATTCCCCGATAGGTTACTCCTAGCGGCGGCGCGGACAAGTTGATTCGCGGCTGCTAGCCCCGTCGTCTGACGGTCGTCGCACGTGGCAGTGTGTACGCTCATGTGCGTCGCTGGTCCAGGCGGATTGTGCAGCGCGCTTGGCGGAGGCACAGGGGCACACAGGGGGCTACAAGATTGACAAGAAGTGGAACTGTCGGCAGCGTGTCCGAGGTCTAGCCTTGACCGTCGAAAAGCCAGTGGTGGTGCCAGCTCTGAGGAGACAGGAGATGAACCGAATGAATCTTCCGGTGGTTCTGTTTGCGAGTTTCGGATTGCTGGCCGCTTGCTCCAGCGGCATTACCGATGCTCCACACCCAGGGGGCTCAAGTAAGACCGGCGGTAGCTCAGGCGGTGGAACCAGCTCGGACGCTGCGATCGGCTCAGGCGGAACGACCAGCTCGGCGGGCGAGATCGGCTCAGGCGGTGTGATCGGCTCAGCCGGGATGGCCAGCTCGGCGGGCGAGATCGGCTCAGGTGGTGGAACCAATTCAGGCGGTGCAATCGGCCCAGGCGGCGGGACCAACTCTGGTGGTGCGATCGGTTCAGGCGGCGGGACCAGCTCGGGTGGCGCGATCGGCTCAGGCGGCGGGACCAGCTCGGGCGGAACATTTCTTGTTGGTGGAAAAGATGCAGGGGGCGCCTCAGAGGTTAGGGATGGCGGCTCGTTGGTTGACGGCCCAGGCACCGGTGGCAGTGCCACACCAGACGCTTCTGTGGACATCGCCGTGGGTGGACAGGGCGGCGGCGCTGAGGTGGGCAGCCCGGTCGACTGCCACGCGCCGCCCGCCCTTGTGAATGGTTTGGTCAGCGCTCCACT
This sequence comes from Myxococcales bacterium, assembly GCA_003153875.1. The sequence continues at coordinate 9,737 of PMBY01000403.1, forward strand.
CACGACATTCGGCGCGGTGGCGACATATGGTTGCAACCTTGGCTATTCCCTCACGGGATTGGCCACGCGCACTTGTCAGGCCAGTGGCACCTGGAGCGGCACGCCTCCCACTTGCCTTCTGGTGGACTGCGGTGCGCTGCCCGCCATTGCCAACGGCTTGGTCAAGGCGGTCGCTACCACATACGGCGCGACGGCGACATATGCCTGCAGCGCCGGCTATTTCCTCACCGGCACGCCCACCCGCACTTGTCAGGCCGACGGCACCTGGAGCGGCTCAACACCTGTTTGCTCAATTCAGATGCCGAATCTAACGATCAACAAGGTTGGCGCTGGCACGGTGGCCAGCACGCCCGCCGGCATCAACTGCGGAACCACCTGTCAGGCGACCTTCGCTGCCGGAACCGTCGTGACCCTTGCGGCCACGCCGGATGCCAACCAGACCTTCATGGGTTGGGATAGCACGGCCTGCTCAGGAACCGGAATGTGCACCCTCACGCTCACCAGCAACACGGTGGTGCGAGCCTCCTTTTCCCCACCGCCCAACATCATGTTCACGACCTCGACCACGCAAACGCCGGCTTTGGGCGGACTGANNCCTACAAGGCATGGCTCTCCACCTCGGCAATGAACGCGATCAGCCGATTGGCCGGTGCGAGCGGATGGGTTCGCACTGACGGGAAACCTGTGGTCAATAGCCTCGCCGATCTCGCCCAAGGCCGGTTGCTCTACCCGCCTCGGTTCGATGAACTCGGGAACGACTTGGGCGCGGACCCGATTGTCATGACTGGGACGGCGACAGATGGCACGGTGCTGAACCTACAAGGCTTCACGACGTGCAGCGATTTCACGTCAGCCGTAGACACGGGCGATCTCCTCTCAGGTGGCTACGCGAGCGCAAGCAGCACTATGTTCACCACCGAGGGTTCAAGGGGGTGCAGCTCGAAAGCCAGGCTCTATTGCTTTGGCGTCGACCGTCAAGCGCAGGTTGCCGTGACTCCAGTCGTTGGTAGGTATGCCTTTGTGACCCATTCCCCTTGGACTCCGGGAGGGGGAATCGCCAAAGCAGACGCGCTCTGCCAGCAGGAAGCAAGCGCAGCGGCGTTGCCGGGCACATACAGGGCGCTGCTTGCGCCCACAGGGGCCAGCGCGTCCTCGAGGTTTGACACGAGTGGCCTGCCTTGGATTCGCGCTGACGGGATTCCGATCGCGCCGACCGCAGCTGCGTTCTTCGCGGCAACCTTGTTCGACGTGCCGCCCAATGTGACTGCGGACGGTTCTCTCTATCTCGGGGTATCTGGCGTGTGGAGCGGCGCTGCTACGCCGACGACTGCGGGAAAAGGAGCAAGTAACTGCACCAACTGGCTGTCGAACTCGGCCACCGCCTTCGCCGCGGTTGGCGTGGCCGGCGACACCGCAGCGAATTCGTTCTTCGACATGTGGCCGGCCGATACTGCGTGCAGCGCCGCAAACGTGTATCTCGCGTGTTTGCAAGAGTAGGCTGAGGCCGACGCGACCCTGGCGGGATTGCGATTCCGGTCGGCAAGAAATCAGGAAGGCGGCCGGAGATCCGAGGCTGCGTCATGATCAATTGACGCCAACCCCCGAGGCAATCGGGCGCAGGGACTCGTCACGGTTGCATTTGCACAGGCAAGACTGCAAAATGCTCAGCTTCGCAGATCCCACGTTCCACATCGGCGGTCGCGGGCGATTGTGCACGCAAAGTGAAAATCCAACTCATCTATCCGGATCCAAACCCTCGTGTCGGGCTGAGTGGACGAAAGGTCGAGAGCGCTGCACTTCAGCTCTTGGCCGCGCTCACCCCGCCGACCCATGACGTGTCGATTGTGCAAGAGCATCTGGGAGATGACATTCGTTTCAACGACCCCGGTGTCGATCTGGTCGGCATCACCGCCATGACCATCCAGGCAACCCGCGCGTACCAGATCGCAGACGGATATCGCGCTGCTGGGAAAACGGTGGTGCTGGGCGGAATTCATCCATCCGTGCTGCCCAACGAGGCCTTGCAGCACGCCGACGCCGTGGTGGTGGGCGAGGCCGAGCCGGTCTGGTCGCAAGTGCTCTTCGACGTGGCAGCCGGTCAGCTGCGCGGCGTATATCGCGGGCAGGAATACGCTGACCTCACCCAGCTTCCACCTTTGCGGCGCGATCTCTTTCCCAAACGGTCGTCGTTTTCGATCGGCTCAGTGCAGGCAGCGCGGGGTTGCCCCTATGATTGCTCCTTCTGCTCGGCCACGTTGTTCACCGGACGCAAGTATCGCTTCCGTCCTGTGGAGAACGTCATCGCAGAGATCAAGGCGCTGGGAAGGCGCTTCCTGTTTTTTCTCGACGACAATATCTTCTCCAACGAGTCGTACTGCCGTGCTCTGTTCACCGAGCTCAAGAAGCTCAATCTCATCTGGATCGGGCAGGCTTCGCTGCATCTGGCCGCAGGCAACCGCGACTTGCTCCGACTCGCGGTTGACAGCGGTTGCATTGCCCTCTTCGTCGGCATCGAGTCGCTGACCGCGTCCAACCTGCGGGCCACTGGCTCCTTGGCGAAGAACAAGGTGAGCACGCCCGAAGAGATCGGTGCGAGCATCGGCATTCTGCACGACCACGGCGTCGTCCTCATGGCCGGTGTGATCTTCGGGTTTGATGATGACGATCCTGATGTGTTTGATCGAACTCTCGAGTTCCTCAACAACCATCGCGTGGGCTACGGATCCTTCTCTGCGCTGACGCCCTTCCCGGGAACCAAGCTGTTCGAGACGTTGCACTCTCAGTCCCGAATTACGACCTATGACTGGTCGAAATACGACGGAGCGACCGCCGTGTTTGTGCCCAAGTTGATGACCCCTGAGCAATTGCAGGTGGGCACGCGTCGTATGGGCGTGAACTTCTACAGCACTCCCAAGATCTTCCGCCGTATTTGGACGAACCGGCACCATCCAGTCATCTTCCTGGCCAGCAGCTTTGCGTGGAGGCACTCGTGCAGGGTGGAGAATCGGGTGCCGCTTTACACGCCCAGTGGTTTCTGGACGAAGAACGCCAACGAGTCGCTGGTCCCCGGAATCGAAGGACCGCCCGAGGCACGCCTGCTGCTGCCGGCGGACCCGGTTGTCGCGCAGAAGAACTTGCGCACCGGCAGCGTGATCGGCGTGGCCTAGCGCGTTCGCCATTGGCGCAGTTTTGGGTAGGGGCGACCTGCGGTCGCCCCACGGGCGCGCGCACCGGCCGGGGCCTCCCCATTCCAGACTGATTGCGCGGGTTGCATTTGCGTGCGCCGAACCGCAGAATCTTCTGGTCGACCGACTGCAAGGCGGAGAAGCAACTTGATAGAGCGAACCGAATGTCTCGCAATGATTCTTGCGACGATCGTTCTGGGTTGCTGATTTTTCTTCGCAAACAAGGCCATGGGAAAATGCAGGTCTGCACCGAGAAAAGGCAAGCGCATCGTTGCCGAACGCGCCACCGTCAATCCCTGGGTGCCGGCCTATTCCGACGAGCCGGCCGCGTGGACGCGGCTCGCTCCTTTCCTGGCCTTTCTGTTTCTGGTGGTGCTCTACATTGCGACTTTGACTCCCTCGGTGGCGGGCGGAGACAGTGGTGAACTTGCGGCGGCCGGGCTTACGGGTGGCGTTCCCCATCCCTCGGGCTATCCGCTTTTCGCATTGTTGGCCCGACTCTTCGGCGCGCTTCCGCTGGGGCACTCGCCTATTTGGCGCGTGAATCTGCTCTCCGCGGTGTCGATGGCAGCGGCAGGGGGCTTGCTGTGCGCCGTGGTTCAATTGTGGACGCGCAACGCTGCAGCCGGGCTGATGGCAGCGGCTCTGTTTGGCACGAGCCCGGTGGTTTGGTCGAATGCCACGAGTGCAGAAGTGTTTGGACTGAACGCCGCGTTTGTGGCCTTGGCGATGTACTTTTGGTCGCGAGTCGAGCACACCCTTTCCCGCCGCGATGTGTTTGCGTTGCTCTTGGCCAGTGGGCTTGCCATGTGCAACCACCACGCGTTTGTGTTTGTGGGGGCGCCCTTGGTCTTGCGCTCGCTGTGGGTCGCACGCAGCAGTCTCGGCGTGAGAGGCGTGGCTCTGGCCCTCGTCTTCGGGCTCCTTGGGCTAGTCCCCAATTTGTATCTCATGTCACCCTCTGCCTCAGAGGCGGCCGTGTCGTGGGACTTTGGCGGCACATGGGACGGTCTGGTTGGCCACCTTCTGCGCCGCACTTATGGAACCTTCAGCATGGGCCGGCCAACTACAGAAGCTGTTTTTGTCACCGAGGGCACGTTTCTCCCGACCCTTTGGCATTTGTGGGGTTACGCATTTCCCCGTCTGCTTTGGGTGGGACCGCTGCTCGCTCTCGGGGGTCTGTATCTCGGGACAAAGAGCCGCCCGACGCGCGGGGCGGCCTTGGTTGTTCTCTTGGTTCTTTGCCTCTACAGCCTGGCCTTCAGTGGCCTGTCCAACCTGTCGACTGCCAGACCGCTGTACTTGTCGGTGCTCGGCCGATTCTGCATTGAGTCCGATCTGCTCTTGGCGATCGCCTCCGGTTTCGGACTGGCCGCTCTCTTGCACAGGCTGGGCACGCGCTGGCCCGCGTTTTGTCGTTGGCAGCGTTGGGCCCCGCTGGCTGCGGCGGCGATGTTCGCCCTGGGCGTCGCAGTCCATGGTGCGGAAGCGAGTGGACACAACAACACTATCCTGCGCGATTTCGTGATTACCGCCTTTGCCTCGCTTCCGCCCAACGCGATCGCCATCACGGAAGGCGATGAGGTCACCAACTCCGCCTTCTACCTTCACGACGTGGAGAAGCTTCGCCCCGACGTCATTCATCTGGGTCGTACCTATCTGGCGGCTCCCTGGTACACGGCACGCCAGCGACGCCTTCATCGCGATGTGTATTTGCCTGAAGGCGGCTATGGAGAGCACGGCTGGAACATCAAGCAGCTACTCGATGGCAATCCCAAGCGGCCCGTCATCGTCATCGGTCATCTTGACGATTGGGACCAAAGCTGGGAAGGCGGATACCGGCTTGTGCCCTACGGTCTGGTTCACGCGATGATTCGGGCGAGCGAAGTTCCCAGCTACCAGGAATGGGCGGAACGGGATGGCAAGGCGATGGCCGGCTACGACGTGGTGCCGGCTCTGCGCGCGCCCGAGGAATCTTGGGAGAACGCCGTCGCCCAGCGTATCCTGGGCATGCAAGTCGGGCGTGCGCACCTCTGTCTGGTCTACAGCAGCGAGATGGGCAATGCCCCCGAGCCCGCACGACAGGCGCTGGCTCTGCTCGAGGACGTGGTGGCCAAGACCGGCGGTGATGCAGCGCTGGGTATCGCGCCATGGCCAGGACTGCGCAGGCTCGATACCGGTCCTGCGCTGTGGAAGGATCTCGGCATCGCCTACGACGTCCTGGCTCGCGTCGACGGCCAGGACGCCGCGCGCGTCGTTCTCGCCTACCAGAAGTTCGTCGAGCGGGCTGCGGCCGACGATCCCGATCTGCCGAGAGTACGCAGGATTCTTGAAGAAGCAAGCGCGCCCGACCTGGGGGCAATCATCAGGCGGCGCCTGGCCCCGATCCCGGCCGATTCAGCCAAGTAGTCGCAGCAAAGTGAGAGGACGGGCCGGCTAGCGTGGCGCCGCTGGACGCTGGACCAGAAGCGATAAATCCTCGAAGCCCTGTTTGGGAAAGTAGGCAAGACGCTCGTAGCGCAGCGTCGGGCTCAGGCTGGCAGTCTTCTGATTGCCGTACACCACGGCGTAGGACGGTGCGAAGCGGAGCATGAACCGGCGATGGTTCATGCGCTCGGCGGGGAGGTATCCCCGGGTCACGATGCCCGAGACGTCGATCACATGCACGTCGGCGTAGTAGGCGAACGTGCCCGCTTCACTGATGGCCACAGTCGAACCGCGCGGGATGTTGTGGTTGGCCCAGTCGGCGAGGCCGCGGTAGGTGGCATAGCGAGCCCCCGACCAGTAGGCCGTGTTCTCGGCGGTCAAGCTTCTGGCGAGGGCTTGCGTCTGCAGGGCACCGTCGGCGAGCACGAATGCAAAGACGGCGATGGCGGCCACCCGTCGCAGGGCAAGCGGCACGCGGAACCTGGCCGCGACCACCACGGCCAGGCTGAGAAGCCCGACCAATGCGGAGACGCGCAGGAAGAACTGCGCGGAGTAGAACTCCCAGTTGTGGCCCGGGAACGAGCCGATGGTGCTGTAGGCGGCCACCAGCAGGAAGGGGTAGGGGACCAGGGCGTACAGGACCGCTGAACGGCGACGAAGCTCCTGGTTGAGCAAGGGCAGGAGACTGAGAAGCAAGACGATGCCTCGCTGGATTGACGACGGCTCGCGGGCAAAGCCGAGCGGCTCGGAGAAGGTGAGCCCGGTGATGGTTTTGACCGCATTGTTGAGAAAGGGACCGAAGCGCGTCAGCCCGAGCTTGGCGTGATAGGAGTTCGGGACCAGCTCGCGGTAGTAGAGAAGTGCGAAGCCCTCCCACGCCAGGCCGATGCCGACGAACCAGGCCAGGTTGCGCAGTCGTCGGGTTTCGCGGCCCATCAGCAGGACGGGGCCCACCAGCAGCAACGAGTCGGGCCGCACCAGGCAGGAAAGCGCGGCCAAGATGTTGGCGAGGGCGCCCTTGTTGGTAGTGGCCGCCAGCAGGAACGCCAACTGCGTGGCAATCAGGAAGTTGCTCTCAAGGGCGTAGCTGCCGTGTTGGGCGCAATCGAGCAGAAAGAAGACCGAGAGGAGCAGTGCCATTGTTGGTGGCAGGAACTGGAGGCTGAGGCGGTAGAGAAGTACAGAGCCGAGCGCGACCCAAAGGAAGCCGGTGAAGAAGGCCGTGCGGACTGTTTCAAGGCCACAAGCCGTGAGGCTTCCCAACACAAGCGTTTGCAGGGGCGAGGTGAACCCCCACACGTGCTCGCCGGGATTGAACACAAGCCCATAGCCTCGGGCCAAGTTGCGGGCGTATTGGAAGCTGATGAAGGCATCGTCGGAGGCGATGAACTCGGCATGCCTGGTTGACACCATGATGTACGTCAGCCAGCCGAGAACGAAGGCCGCCAGGACCAGGTCGGCAACACAAAATCTCCGGCCGGGCAGCGAGACGCGCAGGCCGGGGGTTGGTTGGTCAGTCGCGGCCGTCTCGGCAGCCGGGCTCTGGGACACTCGCTGGGGACGAGCCGCAGGCCGGGCGTGTACACGACGGGCGGCCTTGGAACGGGACATGCGGGGGCTCCGAGTAGACGGCGATTTCAGAATGACCGGTGAACTAGAGCGCCGCTTTGATCGCTTTGATGGTGCCGGCGTACTCGGCGTCGGAAAGCAGCTTTTTCCCGTTGGCCGGCATCATTTCGAACGTGGTGCCGAAGCTGGGGCCGTCCTGGTATTTTGGCACCAGGTGAAAGTGCAAGTGCGGCAGTTTGTCGGAGTAGGCCCCGTAGTTGATCTTGGTGGCCCCCAGGGCGTTCTTGATGGCCTTGGCCGCGCGTGCGACGTCTTTGCAGTACAGCGCGAGTTCCAACTCTGGCAGTTCGAAGAGTTCATTGACGTGGCCGCGGTAGGCGACGACGCAACGGCCGGGGTGGGTTTGCTCTTTGAATAGATAGAGGGTCGAGGCGTCGAGCGGCGTAATCTCGATCATGAGGTCGTGTAGGCGTTGGTCCTTGCGACAGTAGAAGCAATCGGGCAATTCGCTCATGATGAAAATACCGATCCTTTCCCGCCGGGCCCGGGACTCTGGGGGCGCCGACGAAGCGAACGAGACCAAGCGGCAGAGTAATAGACCCTATCGGCGGGCCCCGATATCGTCAAGGCAGCGACGGATCGGTCTGCGCTTGCGGCGGAGGGGACGACCGTGACATCTTTCCTGTAGGCGGCACAGGTCATGACCACACTGGAAGAAGAGGTTCCGCGCGTCCGCGCAGGAGGTTTCCTGTCGCTCGCGCCAGCCGCAAAGTGGTGGCCGGTTGTGCTGGCGCTGCTTCTCTGTGTGGTCGCAAGTTGGAAGGTCATCTCGGCGCAATGGGATTTTGAAGTCTACTACTATGCAGCGCGAGCCCTCCGCGCGGGACTGGATCCGTACAGTACCCAGTCACTGACCAAGGTCGCGGGCAAGCCTATGCCACTGCCGTTTGTCTACCCGCCCGCGTTCCTGACCCTGTTCGCGCCCTTCGCCAGCCTCTCGCTGGCCGCTGCCAAGGCGGTGTACTTGGGCGCGAAACTTGCGGCACTCGCGGGACTCCTGGTGATTTGGGGCTGCTTCTGTCGCAGCTCGCGCGAGACTTTGATCCTGCTGGTCGTGGTCCTGTTGGGATTCTCCGCCACGATCTTCTCGGATCTCTACGCGGGCAACATTGCTTGCTTTGAACAGCTGCTGGTTTGGCTGGGGATTGCGGCGCTGGTGACTGGTCGTCGTATGCTTTTTGCGGTGGCCATCCCCTTGGCCGCGGCGCCCAAGATCCTGCCCATGGCGCTGGTCTTGCTGCTGCTCTTCGAGGGGCGCAAAGCCATCCGACCCCTGTTGCTGTCGGCGGGAG
>PMBY01000403.1:18339-23976 GCA_003153875.1 Myxococcales bacterium
CCCTTGGTTTCTGCTTTCCGGGGCTTTGCTCAGCTATTTGCTCATCATTCCCAGGCTCAAGAATTACGGCTTCGTGCTGGTGGTTCCCGTCGCTGTCTGGCTGCTGGCACGGGCCCAGCGGGGCACCTTGCTCATGGGGACACTCTTGCTGTGCCTATCGACGACCTCACCGCTTCCCAAAGCGCTGTTTCCCCACTGGCAGTTCTGGCCGCTGCTTTGGGAGTACAACGCGCTTCTGAGCGTGTTTGCGCTTTGGCTCTTGTGGTGCAGTGAAGCGAAAGGCTTTGCAGGCGAGCGCAAGCCGGGGTAGCGCCTACGCCAGACGTCCTGCCAGCCAGGCCAAGTTGTCGGCGAAGCGTTCGATGGTGGCCAGGGCCTCGTTGTCATGGACCACGTCTCCCGCCTCGCGCGCCAGGGCCACGTTCCAGTACGACGAGCCCGGTACCACCATGTCGTTGATCATGAACCACATGAGGAGCTGCGCGAAGGTGAAGTTGTGACCCGCGCGTCGGGCCACCGCCAGCGGGCCGCCGACCTTGCGTGAGAAGAAATTGCCGTTGGCGCGCGACACGTATCCCGCGCGATCGAGCAGCGCTATCATTTCTGGCGTGGCGGAGCCGAAGTAGACCGGCGACCCGACCACGATGATGTCCGCCTGTTGCATTCTTTCAAACACGGGATGGAAGTCGTCGTCCTTCTGGTTGCAGGTCTTGTCCTTGAGGCGGTTGCAAGTGGCACACGCGCGGCAGCCCTTGATGGTCTTGTCCCGCAAGGGCACCAGCTCGCCTTGCACGCCCTGATCCTCCAGCCGATCGAGACAGCGCTGCAGCAGTGTTTCGGTGTTGCCTTGTTTGCGAGGACTTCCACAGATGGCGATGGCGTGCATGATCAGCGGAATCTAGACGACACGTGGCCGGAAAGGTAGTCCCCCCTTCCTACTTGCGCGCCTGCGCAGGCGCCGGGGTCGGGTCCGCGTCCTCGGCGGCCAACTCGGCCAGCACGCGCAGGGCGGCCTCGCGCCGGGCAGGGCGGCTGTCGACCGCGACCGGGGCGGGAGTCACACCAGGCAGGCGCATGCCGTTGCTGTCGTCGTGTTTCTCTTCCTTGGGGCCGGGCGGTTTGGGCGTGGGGTGCACGGGCCTTGCAGGGGGACGGTTTGACTGAGACGCAATGCGCGGCTTATCGGGCGCGACTGCGGGCCGCGCGGGCGCTTCACGTGCGGGCGGCGCGGGCGGCGCGGACGAGGACGCCCGGAAGGCCGGGATGACGTCCTTGAGAAGATGATCACGTTCGGCACGCTCCTTGTCGATGACGTCCTGGAAAACCGCCTGCATCAGCTCGACCACGCGGGCCGGGTCGGTCCGTGGCGCCACCTTGGCGATGACGTCCGACAGAGCGAGGCGAAACTCCTCGGCGCTCTGAAAGCGCTGCTGGCGGTCGGGGGCCAGGGCACGCAGCACGACCTGGTCCAGTTCGGGCGCGATCCACGGGGCGCGTATCGAGGGCGGCGTGGGCTTGGGGTGACGGACCAATGCCAGACCGGCCGACGGATCCAGGCCCGAGATGGGCAGGTACTGCTGCCCGGTGAGGAGTTCCCACAGCACGATGGCCAGGGTGTACACGTCGGTGCGCCCGTCGGCCTCCTCGCCGCGGGCTTGCTCGGGCGCCAGGTAGGCGGCGCGGCCAAACACCACCCCGGGCTGGGTCTTTTCCTCTTTGAGCTCGCTGCGGGCCAGCCCAAAGTCGGTGAGCTTCACGTCGCCGTTGTAGCCGAGCAAGATGTTGGGCGGCGCGATGTCCCGGTGAACCAGCTTGAGATCGCCGTAGCCGTGCACGTAGGCGAGCACGCGCGCCACCTCGCGCGCCACGTGCAACGCGACCTCGATGGGGATGCGTTGCCGCTGGCGCACGCATCGATTCCACACCTCGCGCAGGTCTTTGCCCTCGACCATCTCCATGGCGATGTAGAATTCGCCCTCCACCTCGCCGGCATCGAAGGTATTGACCAGCGCCGAGTGACTGAGGCGCAGCACCACCTTGGCCTCGTCGAGAAAGCGCTTGGCCTTGCTGGGGTCGGCCTTTTCCGCCAGAACCTTCTTGATCACGCAGAGCTTTTCGAAGCCGCCGATCTGCCCCAGGCCGGCCATGTAGATTTCGCCCATCCCGCCCTTGGCCAGCGGGCGCAGCAGCAGGTACTTGCCGAAGTGGCGCGGAAACGCACTCATGGCGGAAACATTCTCTAGTTTCCCCGGCGCTGGATCAGATCCAGGTTCTGCCGCGCAGTCCGGTTGTCGGCGTCCAGCTTGAGCGCCTCCTCGTAGGCCTTGCGCGCCTCCGAGAACTTCTCCAGGCGGAAGTAGGCGTCGCCCAGCACCACGCGGGCCTCGGCCCCGCCACCCACGCGTGCGCCTTCGCGCGCCCGGTTGACAGCCTCCTGGTAGTCGTGCTTCTGAAACGCGATCTTGGCCAACCCCACCAGGGCGGGCCCGCGGTTCTTGCCCGCATGGATCAACTGCTCGAATGCCGATTGGGCCTCGTCGAAACGCTGCGCCCGCAGGAAATCGCGAGCGTCTTGCAAGAGCTTGCGGTCCTTCTCCTGGGCTTGGGCTGCGGCGGGTGAGATGTGGGTAGCTTTGGGCCGCGGGCTGGCCGAACGCTTGGAATTCTCCTCGCTGGGGGCCGACTCAGCGCTGGCCTGGGATTCTCCCGCGTCGAGCTCTTCGGCATCCGACGGGCTCTGCGCGTCCGCGGCCTCCTCTGCCTGACCGGTCACGGCCGGCAGCGGGACAGTCGGCGAGCCGGCTCCGGCATCGGCGGCCGGCACTGGCGCCTCCGTACATCCTCTTGCCAGCAGGATCAACGCCAGCGCCATCGCGGCAAGACCGGTTGCGCCCAGCAACAGCCAACGCCGGGATCGGACCAGGGCTCGCAGGCGGCCCGCGACAGTGAGAGCTTGTCCGTGGGCCGCTGATTGGTCATAGCGCGAGCCGAGGGTCGGCCGCCTGGTAGTCAGCATCGGCGCCGGCGTCACCGACAGGGCGAGCTCGACTTCGCGGATCTCGCGCGCCAACTCGGCCATGCTCTGCGGCCGCGCACCCGGATCGCGGGCCATGGCTTTTTCCACCAGGGCCACCACCGGCGCGGGCACATCGGGCCTCAGCTCGAGAATGGGTTGCGGCGGCTGGTTGGCCTTCTTGTGCAAGATCTCCATGACGTTTTCGCCGTCATAGGGGGGGATGCCGGTCAGCATCTCGTAGAGGATCGAGCCCACCGCGTAGATATCGGAGCGCGGATCGGCGGGGTGACCCGCAGCCTGCTCGGGGGCCATGTATTCGGGCGTGCCCATGGCCACACCGGGGCGGGTCAGGCGTTTGCCGACGCGCGGGCTGTCGTCGATTTCGTCGCTCTTGGCAATGCCGAAATCGAGCACCTTGACCAGATCGGGCGCTGCGGCCACGCCTTCCGCAGGCTGCACCCCGTGCCCGCTGGGCGTGCGCGCACTGGCTGGGCCGACCAGCAGGATGTTTTCCGGCTTGAGATCGCGGTGGATGACGCCCGCATCGTGGGCCGCCTGCAACGCCGCACACATCTGCTCGGTGATGCGCAGGGCGTGGTTGATGGCCAGTGGCCCTTCGCGGTGGATGAGCAAACCCAGCTCGATCCCCTCGATGTACTCCATCACGAAGAACAGCGAGCCTTCGGGCGTGGTGCCAAAGTCGGTCACGTTGACCACGTTGGGGTGCTCGATGCGCGAAGCCGCGCGCGCCTCGCGCCGGAAGCGCTCGACCAGATCGGGGGTGCGCGAATAGGCCGGGTGCAGGACCTTGACCGCCAGACGCTTGCCGATCTCGATGTGCTCGGCTTCGTACACCCGACCCATGCCCCCCTCGCCGCGCAGGCGCTTGATGTGGTAGCGCCCGGCCAAAAGGGCGCCCACCATGCGCGATCCTTCCTCGGACAAGCGATTGGCGTCTGAGGGCACTTCGGGCTTGCCCCGTCGGCCCAGCGGCGCGGTGTCGGCGCGATCACCGCGGGCCGCCATCTCAGCCGCCACCGGCGTAATTGCGTTGGTCTGGCTGTCCCCGGGCGCATCCAGCAGCGCCGCGGCGCCGGCCATGAGCGCCTGACGTTCCTCGCGCTCCCGCCCGATGATGTCCCCGAATAACTCGCGCATGAAGTGCGCCACCTGATGCCCGTCCATGGCAGGGGCGGTCCTGGCCAGGAAGGCGGCCAGATCCGTGCGCAACTCCTCGCCGCTCTGGTAGCGCTCTTCGGGCTTCACCGCCAGCGCCTTCATGGTAATGGCATCCAGCTCGGGCGGAACGCGAATGGCGCGCTTCGAGGGGGGCACGATCTGCGGGTGCCGCACCCGTTCCAGCAAGTCGTCCTGATCTTGCCCCATACCCTCCGGGGCGCGCGCGCCGGCGGAAAAGAGTTGTCGGCCCGTGAGCAGCTCCCACAGGATGACGCCCGCGGAGTAGATGTCGCAGCGACCGTCGAGCGCTTCTGCGCGCGCCTGTTCCGGCGCCATATAGCTCACCTTGCCGAAGATCACGCCGGGCGCCGTCTTCTCGAGTTTCAACGTGGACGTGGCCAGGCCGAAGTCGGTGAGCTTGACCTCACCCGAGTAGGAAAGCAGCACGTTGGGCGGCGATACGTCGCGGTGGACCAGGCGGAGCCCTTCGAAGCTGTGCGCATAGGCGAGGCCCCGCACCAACTCCTTGACGATGTGGGCGGCCACCGGCAGCGGGAAGGCGATGCCTTTTTGGGCGCAGCGGTTCCACACCGCGCGCAGATCCTTGCCCTCGACGAACTCCATGGCGAGGTAGATCTCGCCATGGACCTGGCCGGCATCGAAGACACCGACCAAGTTCCCGTGGGTGAGGCGCACCACCACCTTGGCTTCGTCCTTGAAGCGCTGGACGTAGCTCCGGCCCGCCAGGTGGGGCAGGGCGGTCTTGACCGCGCACAGCTTTTCCAGACCCCGCTGCCCGTGCACCGCTAGATAAAGCGCTCCCATGCCCCCGCGAGCCAGGGGCTTTACCAGTACATACCCGCCGAAGCGTCGCGGAAAACCGTCCATGGACAGCAGCGTGCTTGGCTGGCGATGTTATTGGAATTAGTCCGAAATTCCTAGGAGCGAGTGCGGAAAACTTCGTATCAGCGCAGACAGACGGCCAAGACCTGCTTCATGTCGGTTTTTCCGGCAATCGCCTTTTCGATGCCGTCCTGGAGCAAGGTGGTCATGCCTCCAGCCACCGCGAGCCGCCGCACGTCCTCGACCGGCGCGTGTTTTGCAATCGCCTGCTTGATCGAGTCGTCGTTCACCAAGAGCTCGTGCACCGCCAGGCGCCCCTTGTAGCCGGTGTTGCCGCAAGCCTCGCATCCTGCCCCCTGCCACATCTTTATCCGTCCACGGGCGAAACCTCGTCGGGCGGCTTCTTCTTCTCCAAAAGCCTGCACGATGGCGTCCACTTCGGTGTCGCTGGCGTCGACCTGCTGCCGGCACCTCTTGCACAGTCCGCGCGTCAAGCGCTGCGCCAGCACGCCCAGCAGCGCGTCGGCGAAGCTGAACGGATCCAGCCCCATGTCGATGAGGCGGGTGACGGTCTCGGGCGCGCTGTTGGTGTGCAGGGT
>PMBY01000468.1 GCA_003153875.1 Myxococcales bacterium
TGGCTCGGGTGAAGACCGTGATGGACGCCTGCATCGCCAATGGTATCTACTGCATGCCCAACTGGCATGTGGTTGGCGCCAATGCCAACGCGACCAATGCGTCCGCGTTCTATGTGGAGCTGGCGAATGCCTACGGCAACACCCCCAACATTATCTATGAGCCCTGGAACGAGCCCACAACCACCTGGCCCACCATCAAAACCTATCACGAGGCCGTTATCGCGGCGGTCCGACCCATTGACCCCGACAACATCTTCATGCTCGGCAACCCCCAATGGGACCAGCGCCCGGATCAAGCCTGTGCCTCCCCGATCACCGACACGACGAACTTGGTCTACGTCTTCCACTTCTATGCGAATACCCACAAGCTCGCCGGCTTCCAACCCAATATTGATAAATGTTTGAACGCAGGCTTTGCCGTCTTCGCGAGCGAGTACGGTGGAGTCTCATCCAATGGAAACGGCACCTTCAATGTGACGGAAACGAACAATTGGTGGGCCTATTTGGATAAGAACCTTATCGGTTCTACGAACTGGGCAGTCGAGACCAATGGGGAGACGTCCTCTGTTTTCGTGAAGACTGCAAGCGCAACCGGCCCGTGGCCCGACTCCGATATTACAAACTCGGGCACAAATGTCTTTCCCTACATAGCGAAGATCTACGACATCACGATGTCACAGTAGCGACGTCCTGAGTCCACAACGAGCCTTGGCCGAGCGGAGAGCCGCGGCCAGGCTCGTTTCGCTTTTGTAGCCCATCCCGCACCCAGGTTCGAAAGCCCGTGGGCTGGCTTACGAGATGGCGACAGGCTGCCGCCCAACCGCGCCCCAGCCAGGCGCAATTTCCCGAACCAGATCCGCTACATGCCCGCAGACATCGATTTCCACGAGCGTGCCCCGTGCTCTGACGAAAATCTGCGGTAATCTCAGCGGTTCTGGGTCGCCGGTGGTTCCGCGCCGGCTGAAGGGAGACTGAGGCAGATGGTATCACGACGTGAACGAATCGTGGTCATCGACGATACCGAGATGGTGAGGAAGGTTCTCGTCCACTACCTAGAACGACTCGGGTTTGCCACGCTTGAGGCTGCCGATGGTCAGGAGGGCCTCGACACGATTCGGGCGAACAAACCCGACCTGGTACTGTGCGACCTACGCATGCCCAAGCTCGACGGACTGGGCGTGCTGAAGATCCTCAAGAAGGAGTCGCCCGAGCTTCCCATCATCGTCATGTCCGGGGCGGGTCTTCTCCAGGATGCGGTCGGCGCGCTTCAGTTGGGCGCATGGGACTATGTGGAGAAACCCGTCGAGTTCCCGGTGCTCGAGCACGCGCTCAACAAGGCGCTAGAAAAGGCCGCGTTGGTCGAAGACAACCGTCGCTATCGAGCCCACCTCGAGCGCCTCAACCGCGACCTGGAGGCCAGTCTGCGTCTCTTGGCTGAGGATGAAAACGCCGGCCGGCAGATCCAGGTGCGCATGCTGCCGCACAACCACCAGCGCTTCGGTGACTACCTTTTCACTCGCGACGTCATACCCTCCAGTTTTCTCAGCGGCGACTTCATTGATGTCTTCAGGATCGACCCACGACATTGGGGCTTCTACCTGGCGGATGTGTCCGGCCACGGTGTCTCCTCGGCCCTGGTCACGGTCTTGCTGCGCACCTTCGTGCAGCGCCACGTGGCCAGCTCCATCGAGTCTGGCGACGACCTAATCCTGTCGCCGGCACGCCTGCTCATGCGGCTGAACGACGAGATGGCCCGCGACAATTTGGACAAGCATCTCACCATCTTCTACGGAGTGATCGACCAGCAAGAGGACACCTTGCTCTACGCCAACGCCGGGCATTTCCCGTGGCCGGTCCTGTGCGACGGGAGCGCGGTCACAGTGCTCGAACAACCGGGCGTACCGGTGGGGATGCTGCCGCGCACTCGCTACCAGCAACACCGCGTGGCACTCGCCCCCTGCATGAGCCTNNACAGGAGTTGCATCTCGACGGCCTGTCAGCCCTGCCCGACGACGTGGCGATGCTCATCATTCAGCGTGGGGGGAACCATGGCAACCGTACCAGCGCCTAGGGCCTATTGTGGCCGCTTTGACCAGTCGGCCATCTTGGTGCTGAAGGGCCAGGTTCGCTACGTGACGGCACGCACCCTACGCTTGTTCATCGATGACCTGCTGGCCCGGCAGCCAGGCGACACCCTCATCATCGACCTGCGAGAACTGGAGAGCATCGACAGCACCGGCATGGGCCTTTTGGCCCATCTGGGCCGAACCACCCTGGAGCACGGCCGCCGCGCTGTCATCGTGTGCGGGGTGAAGGACGTGATGACGTGCCTCCGGTCGGCGGCGTTCGACACCCTGTTCATCATCGTCGAGCGCTGGCCCTTCCCGGAGGAAGCCAGTGTTTCCGAGGTGCCCCTCGATGATGGGGATCTACTTCCCGATATCGTGGGACGACTCATGCTCGACGCCCATCGCGACCTGGCCTCGCTCAGCGAAGCGAACCGCCAGGCCTTCGCAGGGGTCATTTCAGCCCTGGAATCTGACCTGCCCGGTGCAGAGCGATAGCGCATTGGGCGCGGTCAAAGGCGCGCAGACGCTACGCCGTGACCAATGTCCCGACGCCCTTCTCGGTGAACAGCTCGACCACCACGCTGTGGGGCTCGCGTCCGTCGACCACGTGCACCGCCTCCACCCCTCCTTCCAGGGCGCGCAGGATGGCCTGCGCCTTGACCTGCATGCCTCCCTTAACCGCGCGTCCTTCTTGCAGCCGACCGCGCAGATCCGCGGCCCGCAGCTCGCTCAGGAGCTGGCCGTTCTCGTCCAAGATTCCAGCCACGTCAGTGAGGAAGATCAGCTTCTTCGCCTTGGCCGCGACTGCGATCTCGGCGGCCACCATGTCGGCATTGATGTTGAAACTCGCCCCTTCGGCTCCCAATCCCACCGGCGAAATCACCGGCATGTAATTCTTGCCCAGCAACAGATCGAGAATCTCGGTGTTGATGCTCTCGACTTCGCCCACCCAGCCCAGGTCGGGCTTGCCCGGTCGGGGCGGCAACTTGTGCGCCTTGATGAGGTGCGCGTCCTTGCCCGACAGGCCCATCGCGGTTCCGCCCAGGGTGTTGATGAGGCCCACGATCTCGGTGTTCACCTTGCCGGTCAGCACCATCTCGACCACGCCCATTTCTGCCGCGCCGGTCACGCGCTGACCGTCGATGAATTCGCTCTTCTGGCCCAAGCGATCCAGGGTCTTGGTGATCTCGTGCCCGCCGCCGTGAACCACCACCGGCCGCAGGCCCGCGGCCTGCAGCAAGACCACGTCAAGGGCGAAACTCCGCTTGAGGTCGTCCTTGACCATGGCCGCGCCGCCGTACTTGATGACCGCGCGCGTGCCGGTGAACTTCTGGATGTACTTGAGCGCCTCGACTACCAGTTCNNTGAATGTCGGTCATGGCATGGCCCCGGCCAGCCTGAGCAGACCGGCTGTCTCCGAAAATCCGAACATGAGATTGGCGTTCTGCACGGCCTGTCCGGCTGCTCCCTTGACCAGATTGTCGATCGCTGCAAACGACACCACCATGCCCAGCCGGGCGTCGGCGGACGCACCCAGCACCACGCGGTTGGTGCCCACCGCGGCCTGCAGGCGAACCTCGTCGGGGGCCACCACGCGGATAAAGGGCCGCTCCTCGGCGAAATCGTCGAGCGCCTTGCGCACGCCACCGGCAGGGTCGCTGCCCCCAGTGCCGTGGCGCAACCGTCCGTAGGCCGTGGCCAAGATGCCCCGCCGCACAGGAAGCAAGTGGGGCATGAAGGTGACGCGCACGTGGGGCGCGCCACCCAAGGCCAGGGCCCTCTCGATTTCGGGCGCGTGTTGGTGACGGAAAATACGATAGGCGCGCACGTCGTCCGCAACCTCGGAGAACGACATCTCCTCGTTCGCCTTGCGGCCCGCCCCCGTGGTTCCGCTCTTGGCGTCGACGATCACCGAATCAGCTTCCATGAAGCCTGCGCGCAGAAGTGGCAGCACGGCCAGCACCGAAGCCGTCGCGTAGCAGCCCGGGTTGGAAATCAGCCTCGCCGTGCGCAGTTTCTCGGCGTTGTGGGTGGCTTCAGGCAGGGAGTACACGGCCTCGGTCAGCAACGCCGGCGCAGGATGGGTAAAGCC
>PMBY01000083.1 GCA_003153875.1 Myxococcales bacterium
TTTCTCGTGGGCAACGGTGGCGGCTACGCATATGGGGTCATGGGCCCCACTCACCACGCCATTGAGGACTACGGCACTCTGCTTGGGCTGCCCAACCTGACCGTCTACGTTCCAGCCTTTGCGGCGGACGTTCCCGTGGCGGTTTCGCGCCTGAAGACGGCAGCCCGACCGGCGTATCTGCGCCTGGGCCTCGACGAGAAGCCCAAGGATTTCGTTGTGCCTGCCTACTCCCCTTGGCGAAAGATCATGTCGGGCCGGGCCGCGACGATTGTGCTCGTGGGTCCGCTGGCCGGTGGCATCTTGGCTGCGGTGCAGACCCTGCCGGAATCACAGCGGCCCAGTCTGTGGGTCCTGTCCGAGCTGCCCATTGCACACGGCGAAATCCCGGCCGCTTTCATTTCCGATCTTGAGCACAGCGGACACCTGATTGTGGTCGAGGAGCATGTCGCGCAGGGCAGCGCCGGGGCGGCTCTGGCGCGCGCGCTTCTGTGCGGCCAGACGCCTCCGCGCCGTTTCACCCATCGCTTTGCTCGCGGCTATCCCTCGGGCCACGCCGGCTCGCAGCTCTACCATCGACAAGAGTCTGGACTGGACCCGTCCTCCATCCTTAGACTGCTTGCCGACACCCCATGAGCAACCCTGGACTGGAAGAGAAGATTCGCCGCCTGCAGGGGCCGGTTCTGGTGCTGGGCGCCAGCGGATTTCTCGGGGCCAATTTATTGCGTACGCTGCTCGCCCATCGCGATGACGTCACCGGCACCGTCTTTCACACGCCGGCTTGGCGCCTGGAAGGCGTGCCCGAGCGCCACACCATGGTGGTCGACCTGCTGGTGGATAGCAACCGCAACGAGCTCCTCGATCGCCTCAAGCCGCGCACCATCTTCAATTGTGTCGGCTACGGCGGCTATTCCTTCGAAGCCGAGAGCGACCTCATCTACGAAACGAATTTCAACCTCACGGCCAAGCTGCTCAAGCGTCTGGAAACCCTCGGCATCTCTTGCTACGTGCATTCCGGCAGTTCCTCGGAATACGGCGACAGGGCGGCGGGCCCGAAAGAGGACGAGCTGCCGCAGCCCAACAGTGAATACGCGGTTTCCAAAGTATCCTGCGCCAACCTGTTGCGCCTGTATGGCAAGAAGAAGTCCTTCCCCTGCGCGAATCTCCGACTCTTCTCTGCCTACGGCCCGTACGAAGATGCCTCCCGGCTCATCGCCACCTTGGTCCGCTGCGGCCTGGAAGGAAAGTTTCCGCCCCTGGTCGACGGCGCCATTTCGCGCGATTTCGTCTACGTCGATGACGTCTGCGAGGCGTACATCGACACCGCGCTCAATCTGCGCGCGCCCTACTTCGGCGACTCCTTCAACATCGGCAGCGGCCGCAAGACCACCATCGCCGAGGCTGCCCAAGCCGCGGCAGCCCTTTTCTCGATTTCTGGCCAGCCCAACCACGGCGCGATGGAGAGACGGCAGTGGGACATCCTAAACTGGTTCTCCGATCAGAAGAAGACGTCCGACGTCTTGCGCTGGAAAGCGCGCACGGATTTCCAAGAAGGTCTACGCCGAACCGCAGACTGGTACCGCAGCCTGGAGGACAAGGAGCGCTACTATCGGGCTTCAAAGCAATTCGGCCTGGACAGCGAACGCAGCGTGTCCGCAGTGGTGGCCTGCTACAAGGACGGCCAGGCCATCCCCATCATGTATGAACGACTGAAGAAGACCTTCGCCGAACTCAAGATCGATCACGAGATCATCTTCGTCAACGACAACAGCCCGGACGACAGCGAGGAGATCATTCGCGACCTTTCCAGTCGCGACCGGCACGTGGTGGGGATCTCGCACTCGCGCAACTTCGGGTCGCAGGCTGCTTTTCGCAGCGGCATGGAGATCGCGACCAAGAACGCGTGCGTGCTGCTCGACGGCGATCTCCAGGATCCTCCCGAGCTCATCGGCAATTTTGTGGGCAAGTGGAAGGAAGGCTTTGACATCGTGTACGGGCGGCGGGTCGAGCGCGAAGCGCCTTTCTTCATGAGGCTGGGCTACAAGCTCTTCTATCGTTTGTTCGACGCCTTCTCGTATCTTTCCATCCCGCACGATGCCGGCGATTTTTCCTTGATCGACCGCCGCGCGGTCAAAGCCATCCTTCAGCATCCCGAGCGGGATCTTTTCCTGCGCGGCATCCGCGCCTCGGTGGGCTTCAAACAAACCGGCATTGACTATGCTCGCCCGAAGAGGATGTTCGGCCGCACCACCAACAGCTTCCTTAAGAATGTCGGCTGGGCCAAGAAGGGCATNNTGGCCCCGCGCGGAGCCACCACCATCATTCTCTTCATTCTCTTCTTCGGCTCTCTGAATCTGTTGGGAATCGCCATCGTGGGTGAGTACATCGCCAAGATCCTCGAAGAGACCAAGCGGCGACCCCACTTCATCCGCAAGACCATCATCAGGCGCGGCGAAGCACGCGCCGCCGCCGATTCGCCGGGAGACACGTCGTGAAAGTGCAGAAATCGTTCGTCAGTGTGGTGTTACTGAGCGCCTTGGTGGCATTCTGTTCTTCTCCCGCCGTCGCAGGCGAGAAGGAACAGGCCAAGCGGCTTTTCGATTCCGGCGTCAAGCTGATGCAGCTAGAGGATTTTGCTGCTGCCACCGCCGACCTCGAGCGGTCGGTGGCTCTCTATCCCACGCCGAACAGCCTCTTCAACTTGGCCAACTGCTACAAGGGTTTGCAGCGCTACGCAGACGCGCTGGAAGTTCTGGCGCGACTTCGACGCGACTTCGGCGACACGTTGAGGCCTGAAATCAAGGTGGCGGCCGAGCGACACGAGCGAGAGATCCAGGCACTGGTGGCACGACTCACCATCAAGACGGCGCCAGACGACGCCAGCGTGAACCTCGACGGACGGGATCTCGGCGCAGGCCCGGCGCTGGGCCCCTTGGTTCTCGCGCCGGGCGACCACAAGTTGGAAGCCATGCGCGCGGGCCATCGCAGCCTGCAGCGATCCGTGCGCCTGGTTTCGGGGGAAAGCCGGACCGAGGTCATGCATCTCACACCCGAGCCAGGGTCGGTGGTTTTGCGCGCCGACGTCTCCGGTGCGACCGTGCTGGTAGACGGTGAAGAAGCCGGCAAGACACCGCTGGCTAGTGCCATTTCGTTGCCACCCGGCAGTCACGTGATCACAGTGCGCGCAGTCGGTCGTCAGCAGGCCGAGCGCACCATCGAGATCCGGCCAGACGAGACACAGGTGTTGGACATCACGCTCGCCCTTTTCGAGGCAGCCAAGCCCGCCACTGCTTCCTCCATCGACAAAACAGCCCAGCCAGGCGTCGATGTAACGTCGTCGACCAGCGAGGCCGCCCAGGCCAGGCCCCGAACCCGCTTATGGCGTGTCGTCGCCTGGTCGTCCGCGGCTGTTGCAGTCGCAAGCGGTGTTGCGGCCCTTATGTTCTGGAAAGTGCTTGGCGACCGTCGAATTGACGACGCCAAGAAGTACGACGCCAACTACCACACTACTGGAAACTTGGACGCGCAGAATGAAAGCCACGCTGCCTTTGCTGATGCCCAACGCGACGGTCACATCGCTACTGGCTTCGGAATCGGGGCTGGTGTTCTTGCCATCACGGCCGTGGGTGCGTATTGGGCGCAAGCCAGTCGGCCGGACGCACCAACTTCGCAAACGCAAGTGTCCGTCTCGCCCTTCGGCTTGAATGTGAGGTTCTAGGCCATGCGCAGAGGCGCAACCTACCTGGTCGTCGTCTTTTCAACCGATCTCTTGGCCGGCTGTTACAGCATGAATTTCAGCGAGTACAAGGGTGATGCTGGCCGCGCAGGTGCGAGCGGTGCTTCCGAAGTTGGCGAAGTCGCCGGCAGTCAACTCGACGCCGGGCCAGCAGACAGCAATGTGGTTTCACCGGATCTGGCCCAGGCGCCCGACAGCCTCGCGCCGGGCAGTATCGACCTCGCGATGCCGAAGGATCTCGCGGGGCCATCGCGTGACCTCGCGCAGGATCTCCCGTCAGGAGGACCGGACGTGATGGCGCCAGATGCCAAGCCGGAACCAGATGCCGCTGCAGGTGCGAACGCCGATGCGGGGACACAGTGCGGCTCGGATGCCCCGCCGCTCTTCACGGACAGCTTTGACCAGTACTCTTCGGTCACTGGTGGTGGTTGGAACACTCTTGTCCAGGGGAGCGCCACGTTTACGCTGGATCGCAGCACGTACGCATCTGGACCAGCTTCGGCGCTTATGTCCTTGCCCGAACTATCAATGGGCACGACGAACTTAATGTGCGCGGCGAGTATGGGGATCGGTTTTCCCGGCCACCACGCTCCCACTGCCCACCTCGAGTTCGACATGAGAGTGTCGGGAAGCTGCCTGCAAAGCGAATTGCCAGGGTTGTTTCTTGTGCCTATTAGGGAATTCGCATCGGTCAGTCCCGCCTTTGGGTACCATTTAGATATCTATGTCGACGCTAGCCCCGTGACCACGGCATACGTGAATGAAGGCGATAGCGCGGGCAACTCCTATGCTCCAGCGGCCCGGCAGTCCATCAAGCTTGATGAATGGCAGCACATCGATCTTCAACTGCTATTCTCGGGACAACAACCGACGGGATCCCTTTCGGTCGGCGATGGGCCGGCACAGTTCTTCGTGTTGCATCCCACCGGATCCGCGATCTACGGCGATCAGGACGTGTCTCTGAGCTTCGGCACGGTCTGTCTTGCCCCCCCCTCGCCAGCGTGCAATGTGAACTACGACAATGTGGTATTCGACATGCCCGCCGTTTGTGCGAATTTCCCAGCAGGAGCACCAGACCTGATGGCGCCAGATGCTGGACTAGGGCTGGATGCCGCGACGAATGCGGACGCCGCTCCGATACTGTGCGGCTCCGGTGCCCCGCCGCTTTTCACAGATAGCTTCGACCAGTCTCCTCTGGTGACCGCTGGTGGGTGGACCACGTACCTGACAGGGGGCGGCGCAATGTTGCTGGACCAGAGCACGTACGTTTCTTCACCAGCTTCGGCGCTTTCGTCTCTGCCTGTGAACACACAGCAGGACGGTTACACGGCGGAGTTGTCAATGTCCTTCATGCAAATTTCTCACCCTCCCACTGCCCACCTCGCGTTCGACGTGAGAATATCAGGGGCTTGCCTGCAGAGCCTCACGCCGATCTCCTCTCTGAGCATCGCAGATCTGTCTCCCGCCCCTACGCACCTCCTGAATATCTACGTTCAAGCTGGCATGGGGACAACTATCTACGTGAGTGAAAGCACCGGCCTCACCATGCGCTATCCTGCGGCCGGCCGGCAGTACATCAAGCTTGATGAATGGCAGCACATCGATCTTCAGCTGCGATTCTCAGGACAACCGACGGGATCCCTTTCGGTCGGTGATGGCCCCGCACAGTTCTTCACGCCGCATCCGACCGCATCCGTGGTCTACAGCAAACAGCCAGCGTTCTTGAGCCTCGGCGCATCGTTGACAGGACCAGCGCCGGCATGCACGGTGAACTACGACAATGTGGTGTTCGACATGCCGGCCGCTTGTACGAACTAGGGCGATGCCCGGCACAAGGTGACATATGCGACTGTTGGACAGACGCCGACGAGATAGGACATCGAGAAGAAACGCAACCCTCCTGGTCGTCGTCCTATCGACCGATCTGTTGGCCGGCTGCTACAGCATGAATTTCAGCGAGTACAAGGGTGACGTTGGCAGCGCAGGCGCGAGTGGGACTTCCGAAGTGGGTGAAGTTGCCAGCAGCCAACTCGACGCAGGGCCGGACAGCAATGTGGTCTCGCCGGATCTCGCCCAGGTGCCAGACAGCCTCGGGCCAGGCGGCACTGACCTCGCCTCGCCGCCCGATCTCGCGGGGCAATCGCGTGACCTTGCCCAAGATCTCCCATCAGGAGCGCCGGACCTTGTGGCGACTGATGCTGAGCCAGAACCAGATACCGCTGCAGATGCAGACGGCGCTGCGGGGATACTGTGCGGCTCGGGTACCGAGCCTGTTTTCACAGATGGATTTGACCAGCCCTCTCTGGTCGCTGCTGGTTGGGGCACGAGCTTCGTAGGGGGCGGTATGTTTTCGCTGGACAGCAGCACGTATGTGTCTGCACCGGCTTCGGCTCTCCTGTATTTGCCCGAAACCCAAATGGCGCCAAGCACTTTCATTTGCTCGGCGAGCTTGTCGATGGTGTTTCTCTACAAACACGCCCCCACTGCCCACCTCGCGTTCGACGTGAGAGTGTCAGGAGATTGCCTGCACAGCGGATCGCCGGGGCTCTACATTGTGTCGCCTAGAAGCATCGCAACGCTCAGTCCCGCCTATGGGTACTACCTGGACATCTATGTCGCGCCTAGCCCTGCGACCACCGTCTACACCGTCTACGTTCAGGAACGCGATGGCGCGGGTAGCTCCTATGCCCCAGCAGCCCAGCAGTCCATCAGTGTCGATGAGTGGCTTCACATCGATCTTCAAGTGCGATTCTCGGGAAAACCCAAGGGAGCCCTCTCGGTCGGCGGGAGGCCAGCACAGCCCTTCGTGCCGACTCCAACTGGGTCCGCGATCTACGGCGATCAGCAGGTATTGTTGGGCTTTGGCGGGGCCACTATGGTTTTCCCCTCGCCGGCCTGCAGCGTGAACTACGACAATGTGGTGTTCAGCATGCCAGCCCCTTGCACGGACTAGAACGAGGCTCGGGATGCGATTATCGGACGGACGCCGACGCGATTGGACTTCGAGAAGAAGCACGATTTTCCTGGTGGTCATCCTGACAACTGATCTTTTGACCGGCTGCTACAGCATGAACTTCAGCGACTACAAGGGTGACGCTGCAAACGCGGACGCGACTGGGACTTCCGAAGTGGGCGAAGTTGCCAGCAGCCAACTCGACGCCGGGCCAGACAGTAGTGTGGTCCCACCGGATCTCGTCGAGGCTCCGGACAGCCTCGGGCTCAGCAGTATGGACCTCCCAGCACAGCAACCGGATCTCTTGGCCACTGGCCCGGACCTCTCGCCAGGCAGCGCCGACCTCGCGTCGCCGCCTGATCTCGTGGGGCAGTCGCGTGACCTTGCCCAAGATCTCCTATCAGGAGGACCGGACCTGATGGCGCCAGATGCTGGACCAGGGCTAGATGCCGCGGCAGATGCGGGGATACCGTGCGGCTCGGGTGCGCCGCCGCCTTTCACGGACAGCTTTGACCAGTACTCTTCGGTCATTGCTGGCGGTTGGGACACGAACTCGCCATCCGGCAGCCCAGTAGTGCTAGACCAGAGCACGTACTTGTCTCCGCCGGCTTCGGCGCTCGCGTCTCTTCCTGCCAACCCACGGGCGGTCGTTTTCGAGGCGTTCATGTCAATCTCATTCGGCCAGACTTCTCACCCTCCCACTGCCCACCTCGCGTTCGACGTGAGAATAGCAAAGGCCTGCCTGCAGAGCCTCACGTCGGGGCACTACATGACCATCGGAGACGTGACTCCAGCCCCTCCGTACCTCCTATCTTTCCGCGTTGAAGCTGGAACCGTGACCACTATTTACGTGTCTGAAAGCGTTGTCCTCACAGGCTATCCTGCGGCTGCCCGGCAGCCCATCAAGCTTGATGAATGGCAACACATCGATCTTCAACTGCAATTATCGGGACAACAACCAACGGGATCCCTTTCGGTCGGCGATGGACCGGCACAGTCCTTCACGCCGCATCCCAACGCGTCCGCGAGCGCCGGCTCTGGAATTGGATCTGTGGGCATCGGCACGTCGCTAATGGGACCCGCGCTCGCATGCGCAGTGAACTACGACAATGTGGTATTCGACCGGCCCGCCGCTTGCGCGAACTAGCGCGAAACCCGCCGCCGTCGATCCGCCTTCCCCCAAAACCTGCTATTGACCGCGTCAACCCTACGCTTCCATAGTGTTCCCGCCAATATGGTGCTTTGTGATTGCAATTTGCAACGGCTGATGGAATGGGCATGGACATGAAACATCGTTTGCTTGCGGTCGCGTGTCTGTTGTCCTCTTCCGCGCTGGGTGCTTGCACCAGCAACAAAGGCGGAACCTGCGCATCGGGGTACCTCAGCGACGCTTCAGGGATCTGTGTCCCCATGGCCGGGGTGGTTTGGACCAAAGCCAACGTGTCACCGACAATGCCATGGGAGTCCGTGGCGTCGTCAGCGGACGGCACCAAGCTCGTCGCCGTGGCCGGCGGTTACACCACCGGCTACATCTACACCTCGACCAACTCCGGAGCGACCTGGACCCAGCGGGGCACCTCGCAGGTCTGGCAGTCCGTGGCGTCGTCAGCGGACGGCACCAAGCTCGTCGCCGCGGCCGACTATGTCTACACTTCGACCGACTCCGGGATGACCTGGACCCAGCGGGGCACCTCGCAGGCCTGGGTGTCCGTGGCGTCGTCAGCGGACGGCACCAAGCTCGTCGCCGCGGCCCACGGCAGCTACATCTACACCTCGACGGACTCCGGGGCGACCTGGATCCAGCGGGGCACCTCGCAGACTTGGGCGTCAGTGGCGTCGTCAGCGGACGGCACCAAGCTCGTCGCCGGGGCCTCCCTCCCAGGCCCAGGCTACATCTATACGTCGACGGACTCCGGGGCGACCTGGACCCAGCGGGGCACCTCGCAGACTTGGGCGTCAGTGGCGTCGTCAGCGGACGGCATGAAGCTGGTCGCCGGAGTCTACGAGGGCTACATCTACACCTCGTCGGACTCCGGGGCGACTTGGACCCAGACCGGCACCTCACAGAACTGGCCGTCCGTGGCGTCGTCAGCGGACGGCACGAGGCTCGTCGCCGGGGCCACCACGGGCTACATTTACACGTCGACCGACTCCGGGACGACCTGGACCCAGCGGGGTACCTCGCAGTACTGGATTTCGTTGGCATCGTCTGCGGATGGCACCAAGCTCGTCGCCGCGTTCATCGACGGCTACATCTACACGTCGACCGACTCCGGGACGACCTGGACCCAGCAGAGCATCTCGCAGACTTGGTCCCCATTCTGGCAGTCGGCGGCTTCGTCTGCGGACGGCACCAAGCTCGTCGCCGTGATCGACGGCGGCTACGTCCACACGTCGGTGGACTCCGGGGCGACCTGGACCCAGCGAGGTACTTCGGATCTCTGGCAATCAGTGGCGTCGTCATCCGACGGCACGAATCTCATCGCCGCGTCCTACCCAGGTTGCATCTTCACGGCGACTGACTCAGGGGCGGACTGGACGCAGAGGACCTCTGACACGCAGAACTGGCGGTCAGTGGCGTTGTCAGCGGATGGCGCGAAGCTCGTCGCCGTGGTCTACGGCGGCTACATCTACACGTTGACCGACCCCTTGGCGACCTGGACGCAGACAGGCGACTCGCAGAACTGGCAGTCAGTGGCGTCCTCTGCGGACGGCACCAAGCTCGTCGCCGTGGTCTACGGCGGCTACATCTACACGTCGACGGACTCCGGGGCGACCTGGACCCAGCGGGGCACCTCGCAGGACTGGAATTCCGTGGCGTCCTCTGCGGACGGCACCAAGCTCGTTGCCCTGGTCGGCGGCGGTTTCATCTACACGTCGACGGACTCCGGAGCGACCTGGACCCAGACAGGCACCTCGCAAAACTGGCACTCCGTGGCGTCGTCATGGGACGGCAGCAAGCTCGTCGCTGCAGCCTTCAACGGCTATATCTACATGTCGACGGACTCCGGAGCGACCTGGACCCAGCAGGGCGCGTCGCTGGGCTCGAAGACCTGGCAGTCAGTGGCCTCGTCGGCAGACGGCACCAAGCTCGTGGCCGTGGCCGACTACATCTACACCTCCTCCGGCCCTGTGCCATGACCTCGGGGCAGCCTCACGGCCACAACCAAAGGGATCAGTCCGGCCACGACCACGGCCACGACTACGACCACGGCCACGGCCACGGCCACGGCCACGGCCTCTTGTAGCGATCGCAGCGCTGTCGAACAGCTCGTTCGTCAGCAACTGCTGGCGATCAGCCCGAACCTGATCTCTGTGTCCTCCCCTCTCCCCTCTGTGTTCTCAGCCACCGTCCCCTCCAGCAGCCACACCGGCTCACTACTCCCAAGGA
>PMBY01000293.1 GCA_003153875.1 Myxococcales bacterium
AAGAGTGCTGGCCACGCGAACTTCACATTCATAGGTAGTATTGTGAACAATCAGAGCTGCGGTGTTGCTGCTCCCGCAGGTGGTTTCCTAACCGAAGGACATAGTGGCAAGTTGGTGGTGACCGAAACGAGTAGTGGCAACGTCTTGAGCTGGTTCAAGGCCAACCCGCCGGACATTGTTGTCATGCATTTTGCCACCAATGACGTTTGGGGAAACGGTGGACAGTCGACGGCAACCAATATCATCAATGCCTATTCGACGATCATTACGCAGCTTCGATCGGTCAACCCTAACGCAATCATGTTCGTCGCTCAGATCATTCCGGTAAACCCCTCCATGAACAACTGCTCCTCCGCCAACCCCTGCAATTTCGAAGCGACGGTAGACTCGCTCGTCCCAGCTTGGGCCACATCCCACAGCACGGCAGCGTCACCTGTTTTCTCGGTCAATTTGGAGACGCTCTACAACAATGGCTACTTCTCCGGTTCCACGTATACCTCTGACGGTGTCCATCCGACACTGACGGGGTCGCAACCCATGGGAAGCACGATGTCGGCCGCCATCATTGCGAAGGGCTACTTCTGACAGACTCGGGTGCAGGGGGAACTTCGGCCTAGCGCCAGCGGGCCAGGAAGGCGACGCTGTGGGCTGGTATGGTACCCGCCGCGGCTAGGGTTGCCGAGCCGACTACCACGTTGCCGTCGTCGGAGATGGCGAGAGGAGTGATCTCAGTCAATCCGTTCAAACTGGCGCCCTCCGCGGTCAGTATCTCGGTGAGCAGACGGGGTTGACCATTGGGCAGTTCCCAGATGAAGCCGCCTTGCGTGGAATCGCCCCGACCGACCAGAATGCTGCCGTCGCCACTGACATCGCAGAGTCCCCAAACGCCCAGGACGCTCTGTGACAGAATGACCGCCCCAGTCGACTGCGTCCACTCGAAGGGTGTGTCTGGTCCGGCTTGTGCAGTGAAGACACCGAAGATAGTGCTGCCGTTCGATGTGACCGCGAGCGGATTGGTTCCCACGAATCCCAATGGGAAACTCAAGACCTGACCGGCGGCGCCGCCAGACCACCTGACGCCCACGTAGCCACTTGGATCACTGCCGACGCCAATGACGGTAGAGCCGTCTCTGCTGATCCTATAGGCGCTGACGGCTGTTGCGCCCGCGGCCGCGGTCATTGACTCCATTCCGGTAGCGCTGGTCCAGCGGAATGGGGCGCCACCCGAAACAAAGCGGTCGGTGGTACCGACGACAGTAAGCCCGTCACCCGTTACGCTGTTGGCCGTCTCGCTTCCCGTGCCGGAGGAAGCCAGCCCCACCATTCCGGTGGCTTGTGTCCAGCGGAAAGCCTTTTGCGGCGCCCCCCCAACCACCGACACCACTTGCCCAACGATCACCGTCCCATCGGCGTTGATGGCGTTGCCGACGCTCGATGCTATCGTCGCGGAAACAGTCAACGGCTTGCTCCCCCCAGCTTGCGTCCAGATGAACGTTTTTCCTTCCTCGCTGCCGGTGACGACAGTCCCGTCTGAATTGGTATCGGTGGCCCATGAGTTGGTCGTAGCCGTGCTCGGCGTAATCACCACGAAGCGCTCGAGATCGCATTTGGGTCCGGTGAATCTCGTGCAGGTGCCGGGCGAAGGGGCTATGTCACAAGCCTCACAGGCCCCGGCGCAAGCCCTGTCGCAGCAGTAGCCGTCCGCACAGGGCAGCCCGCCCGCGCAATCGGTGGTCTTCTGGCAAGTCTGCCCCTGCTTCCTCTTGCACGTACCAGCAGGGTCGCATGTCCCATCACAGAAGCCGGGATCGTCTTTGCCCTTCACCGCTACGCAGACCCCGTTCGTGCAGGTCTGACACGCACTCGTGCAGTCGCTGCGGCTGACGCACCCGACACACTGGTTGGTCGCCGGGTCGCAGGTACCGGCAGTGCCGGTACATTGTTTGTTCGACGTGCAAGCGACGCACAAGCCGCTTGCGGCACAGGCAGGTCCTGCCCGACCTACGCAATCGCTGTCTCCGGTGCATTTTGCGCATCGATTGCCCAAACAGATGGGAGCCCGCGATGTACAGTCCTTGTCCGCGCTGCATGTCCCGGGCGCGTCGACGGCCGGTACGTCGGCTGGAACGTCGGGAGCGGCATCAGGTCCAGTGCCGCCACTCCCGGCAACTCCACCGCCAATATTTCCGCCGCTGCCAGCCCTACTGCTGCCGCCTGCGCTGTTACCGCCGTTCACGCTGGCGTCGCTAGTGCTGGCTCCGCCCGTACTTCCGCTGCCTCCGCCGGCACCACTGTCGGCGGCACTGCTGCCCCCGGTTGTGCTGCCGCTGCTGCCGCCAACGCTGCTGTCGCTGGCCCCGCTGTTGCCGCCGGCTCCACCGTTCGACGAAATTTCGTCCGTCGCGCTCTTGCTGTCAGCGATCGGACCAGGACCGTCGCCAGATCCCGCTTCTCCACCCGCGCCCCTGCCATCGCTTTGCCGTCCCGCAATCGCAGCGTCGCCTGCCTTGATCTTCATAGGCTTCCCAAAGCAACTGGCAAGGCCGACCAGGGAGAGGAAGCAAAGTACCCACGAAACAGGTTTACGATCTGTGAACATCAGAAGATCCCTTTCAGAATCACGGATGCCCCATCCGGGGCCAGAGCGGGCAACAGGGCCACGTTAGTCGACTCCTTGCTCGTCGGCCAGCCGACGACATAGAGAACCACGCCAGTCGCGATTGCGGCCGCGCCTACGCCGTAGCTGACCCATCCCCAAGTTTCCAGAGACTTGCGAAGGTCTTCCTGGGCTTGGGTTGTACCTCCATTTTTGTCCGCTTCAGAAGACATGTCCTGTGTCTTCAGCGCCAATCCAATGCCCGTGCCGACCGCAGCCAATCCGACGGCGGCGCAAACTATCCCCGCGACACGGAGGCCCCTGCCTTGGCTCCCATCCGACGACGGCGGCGCCGACTTGGCAGACACGTCGGGTGTCACTGGTGAAGGCGCTGGGGCTGGCGCCGGTGTCTCCACCGGGGCTACCGGGACTGGTGCAGCGGCGGCGGGCTGCGCGGCCGGGGCAGCCTGGGCAAGAGCCTTTTCGCACTCAGCGATATGCCGCTCTACATCTGCCCTGTCGCCATCGGAAAGGTTGGCGTCCTTGCGCAGATACTCGCGGAAACGGTTGATGGCTTGCTCCCAGCGGCTGTTCTGCTCGTAGCAGCGCCCCTGGTTGTACACGGGGTTTGGGTCGTCGCTGTCGACCAGCATGTCGGCGAGAATATCGACGCCCTTCTGATAGTCCCCCAAGGCGCATGCCTTCTGGGCGGCCTTCTCCCGGCCAGTCTTCGGTTTCACCTTTTCTGCGGAGGCAGGACTTGCCAGGACGACCAACACAAAGCCCAGGGCCAACGATGAGCCAAAATGCGCCATACCGGAGCCTTTCTATACTGCGCCGACCTTTTCGAGGCAGCAGAAAACCAGGATTCGTCGCAGAGACTCTGTCACCATTTCCCCATCCTTAGTGCGTGGTCTGCGCCGAGTTTCGAGCTCTTCTTGGTTCTGTCAGACGGCTCGCCAACTTCTCGGGGTTTGCCGTTCCTGGCGGTGATCTTGTCTCGAGCGGCGCGGCTTCGTCTCTCGGCGGGATCAGCCGACTTTTTCGCAGGAGGCGAGGGTGCCGCGCGAACAGGTGACGGCTCTGGTGTGGCGGGCGAGGGAACGATCGGAACGGCGGACGAGGGTGGCGTTTGCGTCGCTTCGACTGCGGGCGTCGCGGAGGATGAGGAGCGCGCCACTTTGTGAACTACAGGGCGCCACAAGACCCAAGCTGCGAGTGCGAGAAGCGCGACCACGATGGCAGCCAACACAAGGATGCGACTGCGACGAATGATCGACCGTGTCTCGGCCGTTGCTGGCGCAGCCTCGGAGACCAAGCCTGAAGCAGGTCTCGTGTGCGTCGGTGCCACCTGCCAGGGGTTTGGCTGGTCGTGGGGAAGAATCTTGGTGGGCGCCGGCACAGGCATCTCGGCGGGTGCAATCTCGGTGGGGACAGGTCGAACATTCGCGCCAGCGGGAACGGGCACAGCCAGGGACGGCGCTATGGGCATCTCTGCCTCGGGCGCCATGAAGTGGTGACTCCATTGCTGCCGCCCCTTCGCAGACATGAACGGCACCAGGGCGAGGCCCAAGTCCCGGACGCGCGCAAAACGGTCGGTAGGTGCGCGGCTCATGGCGCGCAGGACTACGGCTTCCAGATCGCGCGGGATCTCGGGGCGTGCGCGCGACGGTGGCTCGAAGATTCCCTTCACAATATTTCGCATGATGGTGTAGACGGCCGA
>PMBY01000350.1 GCA_003153875.1 Myxococcales bacterium
CACGGAACACGCGGCCAACCTGTTTGCCTTGAAGGAGCTGGGCAACATCTATACGCGGCTGATGAACCCCACCACCGACATCCTCGAGCAAAGGGTCACCCAGCTCGAGGGCGGTGCGGCCTCGGTGGCGCTGGCTTCGGGTACCGCGGCCATCTTCTACGCCATCATCACCCTGGCCCAGGCCGGCGACGAAATCGTTTCAGCCAACAACCTTTACGGCGGCACGTACACCCAGTTCGATGCCATCCTGCCCCAATTCGGGATCACCACCCGCTTCGTGGACCCGAACGATCCGAAGAACTTCGAGAAGGCGATCACGGACAAGACCCGCGCCATCTTCATCGAAACCATTGGCAACCCGGTGCTGGATTTCACCGACGTGGCTGCCGTGGCTGCGGTGGCGCACAAGCACGGCCTGCCGCTCATCGTCGATGCCACCTTCACCACGCCGTACCTGCTGCGCACCATCGAGCACGGCGCGGACATCGTCGTCAACTCGCTCACCAAGTGGCTGGGCGGGCACGGCTCGGGTATCGGCGGCATCGTCACTGACTCGGGCAAGTTCAACTGGAAGAACAACCCGCGCTTCCCGCTGCTCAACAATCCTGACCCCAACTATCACGGCCTGAAGTGGGCACACGATCTGCCGGCCCCGCTGGCGCCCATCGCATTCGCCCTGCGCGTGCGCACGGTTCCCTTGCGCAACCTGGGCGCGGCCATCTCACCTGACAACTCGTGGATCTTCTTGCAGGGAGTCGAGAGCCTCGCGGTGCGCATGGCCCGCCACAGCGAAAACGCCCTCAAGGTGGCCGAGTTCCTCAAGAAGCATCCCAAGGTCGCTTGGGTCCGCTATCCGGGACTCAAAGAAGATCCGACCTACGCCACGGCCAGCCGCTATCTCAAGAACGGATTCGGCGGCATGGTGGTGTTCGGGGTCAAGGGCGGCTACGACACCGCGGTGAAGATCATCGACAACATCAAGCTGTTCTCGCACTTGGCCAACGTGGGCGACGCCAAGAGCCTGATCCTTCACCCGGCCAGCACGTCGCACTCGCAGCTGACCGAAGAACAACAGAAGAGCAGCGGACTCACCCGCGATCTCATCCGTCTGTCCGTCGGCCTCGAGCACATCGACGATATCACCGGCGCGCTGGAAGACGCCCTGGCCCTGACCTAGCCGAAAGAGCGATGGGGTCATCGAGCAGTGCTTGGGCAGAGGATCAGGTCGACACGGCCACTCCTTCGTTGCCGCNNTGACTCTGGAACTCGGCGGCCGCCTGCGCCCCATCGATGTGGAGTACGAGACCTACGGCGTTCTGTCCACAGCGAAGGACAACGCGGTGCTGGTGGCGCATGCCCTGTCAGGAGATGCGCACGCCGCCGGCTGGGACAAGAACGCGGAGAGCACAGGGCGGCTTTGGCGCACGCGCAAGCCGGGCTGGTGGGAGGCGATCATCGGGCCAGGCAAAGCCATCGACACCAATCGCTACTTTGTCATCTGCCCCAACGTCCTGGGCAGCTGCTACGGCACGACCGGGCCTTCGTCTACTGACCCGGCGACTGGCAAACCCTATGGGCTGCGATTTCCCAAGGTCACGGTCGGCGACTGGGTTCAATTGCACGGACTGCTGCTTGATGCCCTCGGCATCGAGCGCGTGAGCGCGATAATCGGCGGCTCGCTGGGTGGTCAGCAGGCGTTGGAGATGGCCCTGCGTTTTCCCGAAAGGGTCGAGCGTGCCGTGGTGCTGGCTGCCAACGCCCGGCTGTCAGCGCAAGGGTTGGCTTTCAACGCCGTGGGCCGCTACTGCATCCTCAACGATCCAAGGTTCGCTGGCGGCGACTACTACGGCCAGGAGCCACCGGCCGCTGGCCTGGCGGCGGCGCGCATGCTGGCGCATATCACCTATCTTTCCGACGAAGGGATGCATCGGAAGTTCGGCCGCCGGTTGCAGGGTGACCGGCCGGTTCCCGACGGCGGGTTCGGCATCGAGTTCGCGGTGGAGAGCTATCTGGACTACCAGGGGCGCAGCTTTGTCGAACGCTTCGACGCCAATAGCTACCTCTTCATCTCGCGTGCCATGGACTACTATGATGCCTCGGTTTGGGGCAGCGGCGATCTGACCGAAGCCTGCCGGAGGATCAAGGCGCGCGTGCTCATCGTTTCTTTCGATTCGGACTGGCTGTATCCGCCCGCGGCCTGCCGCGAGTTGGCCCTGGCGCTCGTCAAGACCGGCAAGCAGGCCAGCTATGCCAGAGTGTCCTCGCCCTACGGTCACGACTCCTTTCTCGTCGAGTCCCGGACGGTGGGGCGCCTGGTGAACAGCTTCCTCTCGCACTAGAAGCCCATGACCCACGCACAGGATCCTCGCATCGATCCCTCCCTGGTGGCCAGGCGAGACGTCGAGCGCCTGCCGG
Organism: Myxococcales bacterium; assembly: GCA_003153875.1. Next base: position 2,416 of record PMBY01000350.1, read on the forward strand.
CTGGGCTTTTTGAATGGCGCATTGCCGAGGTGGCTTCCATCCAGGCTTCTCGGCACGCTCGCGAAAGTTCCCCTCCGGCGGCCAATCCCCGCTGGCAGGACGACATCATCACCCGCGAGATTCAGCCGGGCGCCCGCGTGCTGGACCTGGGCTGCGGCGACGGACAATTGCTGGAGCGGTTGCAGCGCGAGCGCCAGGTTCGCGGCCAGGGCGTGGAGATTGATGCGAAGGCAGCTCTCGGCGCCACAGAGCGCGGGGTGCCGGTCTTGCAGGCTGATCTGAGCGAGGGGCTGAGCTGGTTTCCCGATGGCAGCTTCGACGTGGTCGTGCTGGAAGAGACTCTGCAAACCCTGCCCAATCCATGGCTGATGCTGGGTGAGATGTTGCGGGTCGGACGCAAGGGTATCGTTTCGTTCCCCAACTTCGCCCACTGGCGGGTGATTGTCGATCTGGTCGCCCACGGCCGCATGCCAGTCACCCCACGCCTGCCCTATCACTGGTACGACTCGGACAACATCCACCCCTTTACCTTGCAGGACCTCCTCGACTGGGTGGATGCGTCGAAGGTCCGCATCGTAGCTGGTCACAGTCTCTCGGAAGGTTCCGTTCGTCCCCTTCGCCCGGAGGACAACCTCCATGCGGAAGAAGTTCTTGTCGTCGTCGAAAGGAGATAACCCCATGCCCGCGTTTTTTGCTGACAATTCCCTGTCCATCGGCCGAAGCCCCCTCATCAAGTTGAACCGCCTGGCCGCTGGCACAAAGGCCACCGTGCTGGCCAAGATCGAAGGCCGCAATCCTGCCTACTCGGTCAAAGACCGCATTGGTTTGGCCATGATCCGCGACGCCGAGGAGCGCGGCGTGCTCAAGCCCGGCAAGGAGATCATCGAGCCCACCAGCGGCAACACTGGCATCGCGTTGGCTTTCGTGGCTGCAGCACGCGGCTACAAACTGACCCTGACCATGCCCGAGACCATGAGCCTGGAGCGACGGCGCGTGCTGGCCGCCTTTGGCGCCAACCTGGTGCTGACCCCTGGCGCCGAGGGCATGCCGGGGGCCATCCGTCGCGCCGAGGCCACTGCAGCCGCCGAGCCTGATCGCTACTTCCTGCCCCAGCAATTCAAGAACCCCGCCAATCCACTGATTCACGAACAGACCACCGGCCCCGAGATCTGGAACGACACCGACGGAGCCGTCGACGTTCTGGTCTCGGGCGTGGGTACCGGCGGCACCATCACTGGCGTCTCCCGCTACATCAAGAAGACCAAGAAGAAGGCCATCACCTCGGTGGCCGTCGAACCCGCCAAGAGCCCCATTCTTACGCAGTTCCGCAGCGGCCAACCGCTCAAGCCCGGGCCGCACAAGATCCAGGGTATCGGTGCCGGCTTCGTACCCGACACGCTGGATCTGACCGTCGTGGATCGGATCGAGCAATCCACCGACGAGGAAGCCATCGAAACCGCCCGCCGTCTAACTCGCGAGGAGGGCATCCTGAGCGGTATCTCGAGCGGCGCCGCCACCAGCGTGGCCCTGCGCCTGGCCAAGCTGGACGAATTCGCAGGCAAGACCATCGTGGTGGTGCTGCCCGATTCCGGCGAGCGCTACATCTCCACTGTGCTGTTTGAAGGCATCGGGTAGCCGGGCGCGCCTCACCTGCGGTATTGCGGCCACGCCTGGATGGCGGGCTGTGATACCGCAGCGTCAAGCGCCGCCACTTCGGTCAGTGCCTCCTCAACAAATCCGCTGGCCTCCAACACACGGATGCCGCGGGCCTCGATCAGCAACCGCTGTGGCGTCGTGATCCGAGATAGCACCAGCATCTTGCAACCGCGCACGGCGTGAAGGATCACGCGCAGGTGCTCAATCTGCCAGCCCGGTCTGGAGAAATCGGTTGGCCGCACCTCGATCCGGCGCTTCTCGACCAAGTGCAAGCGCCCTTCGGCCGCACTGAACACCAGGACCCACGCCGGCACATTGCGGGTCAAGGCCGCAGTCTCTCCGTCACGACTGACCACCGCCACCAAAGGCTGGGCGTCGCCCACCGACAAGCCCAGCCTTCTATTCGAGTGGCTACTCGCAACACCGCCTGCCAAACCCGTCCGGCAAACCCCAGAGAGATTGGTCGCTCGTTCCGTCGCCAATGCTGCTCTCTTCACGTTGGCATTTCTCGCGATCTCCACAGAGTCTTGCATGCCATCTATTATGTCTCGTCATCGGGACATTGCAAGACAAATCCCATATCCGCCCGGCGGCTGTTTTTCTGCGCAAGTCGCCCGCCGATCCGCCTCGACGGCGCCGCTACTGTTGTTATACTAGACTCCATGTCTTCCGCGGAGGATACTGTTCCATCCCGGGCCGCGCTGCTGGGGCCCCCTGTGATCGACGCTCGGGCGCCGCGCTTCAACCAGGCCATCATAGGGGGTGCGGCGCTCGCGGCCTTCTTGCTCGGTTGGTGGCCCCTGCTCGCGCTGGCAGCGCTGCAGCTCGCGCTGACCCTGATTTTCGGGCCACGGCTGTGCTTGGCCTGTCTTCTCTACTTCAAGCTGGTGCGGCCCTGGCTCGGCCCGGGGCCGGTCAAGGATGCCCGGCCGGTTCGCTTCGCCAATCTGGTGGGTCTGGTGTTTCTTTCGGCTGCCTCGGCCGCGCACCTGGCTGGGTTTCCCCGGCTGGGCTGGACGCTGGGGTTGGTGGTGGCGGGCCTGGCGCTCTTGGCCGCGTCCACCGGCCTGTGTGTGGGATGCGAGACGTATCGTCTCCTGGCTCGCCTGCGCGGCATCGGGCCACGGAGCGTGGCACGCATCGATCTTCAGGAGATCGGCGCCTCGCCGCAGGCGGGCCTGGTGGTGCAGTTCACCCATCCCCGTTGCTCTGACTGCCGCTCATTGGAAGAACGCCTGTCGGCCCAAGGTGTGCCCACGGCGCTGGTGGACGTGACCCAGCATCCCGATCTGGCGCAAAAGTACGGCATCAGCCTGGTTCCCCTGGCATTCAAGGTCGACTCCGACGGAAGAGTGCTGGCGCGTGTGACGACTGCTTCTCAACTCGCAGAAGGACAACGTCCATAGATGAAATGGACAAAGAGAGGTCTCGCCATGAAGAGAGCATTTCTCGCAGCGGTCGCAGTCGTATTTTCAAGCCTACTCGCAGACGCCCAGGCTACAGGAACCCCAACGGCTCTCAGGATCGGCTATGCTCCCGGCGGCGGCAGTGTCTTGACTTTCATTGCCAAGGACAAGGGGTTCTTCAAACAAGAGGGCATCGACGCAGATCTCGTCCCCTTCAACAGCTCGGCCGACGGACTGAATGCGCTCCTTGCGGGGAAGATCGACATTGGCGTTTCCTTCGGCACTGGAGGCCCCCTTACCTTCATTGCCAAAGGGGCAGATTTCGTCATCATCGGCGGCCATCTCTCCGGCGGACACCCCGTCATTACAAAGCCAGAAAATGCCCCTAGGTTCAAGAGCATCGCCGACTTCAGGGGCAAGACCGTGGCCACCCCAAGACTCTATACCGCCGACATCGTCTGGCGTGGCGCATTGATCAGGGCGGGGATCGATCCGCAAAAGGACCTTACGATCATCGATATGAAGAAACCCCAGGATGTCCTTGAGGCCGTCAAGTCCGGCAAGGTCGACATCGGCATCGCAAGTTCCGCCGTGTATCTCCAAGCAAAGAGCGCGGGACTCGCCATACCGTTTTGGAGCAACGACTTTCTTGCAAATCACCCCTGCTGCCGCATCGTCACAGCAGGAAAGAACCTCTCAGCTCGGCCCGCGCTGGCAAAGTCCTTCCTGAAGGCGATCATCAGAGCCGAGCGTGTCCTGAAAGAGAGTCCAGAGGTCGCCGTGGACGTCAACAAGCGATTCCTTGAACTCGACGATGCGCAGGCTAGAGACTTCACCCTCGAACCCCACCAGATCGTCGAAGCCGACCCCAACGCGAAAGCCGTGAAGATCTTCTGGAAGGACATGAACACCATAGGTTACATCACCAGCTCAATCGACATCGGTGCCCACATCGCCACCGCCCCCTACTGGAATGCGCTTGAGGAGTTGAAGGCCAAGGATCCTTCTCCTTTTTACGACAGACTGGAACGGCGTTTCAAGGAACGGAATTGAAGCGAAACGACCATGAAGTCTGTCAAGGCGAAGGATGTCGACTCCTCCCATGAAGTGAGTTGAGACGGCAAAATATGAGCGGACAACTTCCCGCAAGAAGGGCCAAAGAGCGTCGCGACGCGCGACTGGGTCTAATCGCAACTTCCGTCATTCTTCTGTCAGTCGTCGGCGCTTATGAGGTCGCGACTGATCTCGGCCATTTCCTCGATCCGCTTCTCTTCCCCGGGCTTTCCAGAACCATACCCGCGATCGGACCTTCGCTGCCCAAGCTCCTCAAAGGCTTGAAGAGTTCGATGGCGCTCCTCATTCCCAGCTATCTGCTCGCCCTCACCCTGGGCATCGCCATTGGCGTCGCCACCGGAATGCACCGCACAATGAGAATTGCCCTGCTCCCGCTTTTCAGGGCGGCCAGTCCAATACCTCCCACGATGCTCGTTCCTTACGCCATTGCCATTCTTCCGACATTCTGGCTATCCTCCGCCTTCATCGTTTTTGTGGCCGCCTTGTGGCCGGTGCTGATGGGAACCATCCACGGCGTAACGTTGATTGAACCGCGCTGGATCGACAACGCCCGCTGCATCGGGCTGAAGGGGTGGCCGCTGGTCCGAAAGGTGATCGTGCCGGCGGCGATGCCCTCGATCTTCGCAGGAGCAAGTATGGCGCTGATCTTCGGCTTCATTCTTCTGACGGTTGCCGAAATGTTCGGCGCCAAATCGGGTCTCGGGTACTTCATTCAATACCACGCCGATTTCGCAGACTACCCAAAAGTCATTGTCGGAATGGTCTTCCTGTCGGTTGTGATCATTGCGACCATGGCGGCCTTCGACCGGCTGGAGGCTAGCATGCTCCACTGGACTAAGAACCGATGGGAGCGCTGAGACGCCAATGGCTGATGCGTTGAAAGAGAAGGTCAAGCAGTTGGGATTGGATCTGGGCGCAGACCTGATCGGCGTGGCTTCCGCGAAGGTCTTGAATGAGGCCGTCACGAGCCCTCATCGGCCGGAGGATCTTCTACCGTCCGCGGTTTCGATTGTGGTCGTTGCCCTGCATATCCCTGACGCCTCACTGGAAGCCCAGCGTCGCGAGATATCGAACTTCTCCTACAACATGTTCGGGTACACGCATCTCAACCGCGAGATGGATTCCATCGCCTATCGAATCACCCGGTTTCTCGAGAACGCTGGCTACGAAAGTCTGCCTATACCCGGTCGCGGCTCCCA